>JVVZ01000156.1:0-4429 GCA_001062585.1 Neisseria meningitidis | reverse complement strand
GTACTGTCTGCGGCTTCGTCGCCTTGTCCTGATTTAAATTTAATCCACTATACTATACAATCCCATCATCCTTACCCAACCACCCGCCCAAACCGTGAAAATCCTCATCCTCGGCAGCGGACAGGTCGGCTCGACCGTCGCGCAAAACCTCGCCTCCGTTTCCAGCAACGACGTTACCGTTATCGACATCGACGAAAAAGCCCTGCAACACATCGGCAGCCGCCTCGACGTCCAAACCATACTCGGCAACGGCGCATCCCCGTTTATCCTCGAACAGGCGGGCGCGGCAGATTCCGACCTCCTGCTCGCCCTGACCCGCAGCGACGAAACCAACATCGTCGCCTGCAAAATCGCCGCCGACCTCTTTAATATCCCCAGCCGCATCGCCCGCGTGCGTTCCAGCGAATATCTGGAATACCCCTACCCTGAAAACGACGATACGGAAAACGGCAGCCTTACCGTCTTCGACATCACCGAAACTATCAGTCCCGAACAGCTCGTTACCGAACAGCTCGTCGGGCTGCTCAGCTACACCAGCGCATTGCAGGTATTGAGGTTTGCCGGCGACAAAGTCCGCATGGTCATCGTACAGGCGCGTAAAGGCGGGCTGCTCGTCAACCGTGAAATCGCCGACATCAACCAACATCTCCCCGAAGGTGCGGACTGCCAAATCTGCGCCATATACCGCAACAACCGCCTCATCGTCCCCACGCCGCAAACCGTCATCATCGAAGGCGACGAGGTACTTTTTGCCGCCGACATCAGCAGCGTCAACATCATCATGCGCGAACTGCGCCCCAAAGAAGCGCGCACCCGCCGCATCATGATTGCCGGCGGCGGCAACATCGGCTACCGCCTTGCCAAGCAGCTCGAATCCAAATACGACATCAAAATCGTCGAACACAACCCCCGCCGCGCCGAGTGGCTCGCCGAAAACCTCGACAACACCCTCGTCCTGCAAGGCAGCGCCACCGACGAAACGCTGCTGGACGAAGAATACATCGACGAAATCGACGTATTCTGCGCCCTGACCAACGACGACGAAAACAACATCATGTCCAGCCTGTTGGCGAAAAACCTCGGTGCCAAACGCGTCGTCACCATCGTCAACCGCTCCAGCTACGTCGATTTGCTCGAAGGCAACAAAATCGACATCGTCGTGTCGCCGCACCTCATCACCATCGGCTCCATCCTCGCCCACATCCGCCGAGGCGACATCGTTGCCGTCCACCCCCTCAGACGCGGCACTGCCGAAGCCATCGAAGTCGTCGTCCACGGCGACAAAAACACTTCCGCCATCGTCGGCAGGCGCATCAGCGGCATCAAATGGCCGGGCGACTGCTACATCGCCGCCATCGTCCGCGCCGAAACGGGTGAAGTCATCATGGGGCACCACACCGACACCATTGTCCAAGACGGCGACCACATCATCTTCTTCGTCTCCCGCCGCCGCGTCCTGCCCGAACTCGAAAAACTCATCCAAGTCAAAATGGGCTTTTTCGGCTGACACCGTCAAAGGTCGTCTGAAACCTGTTGCAGCAAAGTCAGAACTTTTTCAACTTTGTTGAAGCCGCGCTTTCAGACGACCTGACACAAATTATCCAATACCATTTGTTTCCACACCCGATACCAAAAGGAAAAACCATGTTACGCCCCATCCTTGCCGCCCTCATACTCGCAACCGCCCTGCCCGCCGCAGCCGAAACCGACACCCTTCATTACAACATGATCGAATTTGCAGAATCTGCCAATCTCGAAATAACCCGCGACACCATGACCGCCTACTTCAGCATTGCTTCCGAAGGCAAAGACCGCACTACGGTGAACAAAGCGTTTCAGAAAAAATTCAACGACTTCAACAAAGCCGTACAAAACAACAAACTCCAAACCGAAATCCTCAACCGCAGCGCCAGCCCGCGCTATGAATACAACAACAACGGCAAACGCATCCAAACAGGCTGGGAAGAAGAAGCCGTGTTCAAAGTCGAAAGCAAAGACTTTGACGCCATCAACCGCCTGATTGACGAAACGCTGCAAACTGCCACGCTCAACCGCATCAGCTTCAGCATATCCAAAGAAAAACGCGAAGCCGCCGTTGATCAAGTCAGCAAAGCCGCCATCCTGCGCTTCAAAGACCGCGCGCAAGACTTAGCGAAAACGCTCGGTTTTTCCAACTACAAAATCGTCAAACTCAATTTAGGCCATATCGGCAACCGCTCCATCGACGACCGTTTAGGTTTCGCCCGTACCAAAATGATGAATGCCGAAGCTGCCATGTTCAAGCGTTCGGCAAGCGACGAAAACAACGCTATCCAAGCCCCTTCTCCCGGCTCAGAAGAAATCAGCATTACAGTCAACGGCTTGGTGCAGATGTAAACGCTTCTCAAACAAAAAGGTCGTCTGAAACACAAACCGGTTTTCAGACGACCTTTTTCCATTCCAACAATCAAGCCAAGCTGACTTCCAAGTTGTCAATCAGACGCGTCGTTCCCAGGCGGGCGGCGGCGAGGACGACGAGGGCCTTGTCGCCGGTGCGCGCGACGGCGAGGCTCTCGGCATGGCGGATTTCGACGTAATCGACCATCCAGCCCGCTTCGGTCAGGCGGCGGACGGTTTCCGTTTCCAGACCGACATAATCCAGATTGCCGTTTTTGAGCTCGGCGGCGACGCGTTGCAATTCGCGGTACAAGCGCGGGGCTTCGGCGCGTTCGGCTTCACTGAGGTATTGGTTGCGGCTGGAAAGTGCAAGTCCGTCGGGAGCGCGGCCGGTATCGACGGGAACGATGTCGATATTGAAATTCAGGTCTTCGACAAAGCCTTTGATAATTGCCAACTGCTGATAGTCCTTTTTGCCGAAGCAGGCGGTATCGGGTTGGACGATGTTGAACAGTTTGCTGACGACAGTGGCGACACCGCGGAAATGCCCGGGGCGGAATTTGCCGCACAATTCGTTTTGGAGGTTGGGCGGCTCGACGTTGAAACGTTGTTCGACATTGGGATACAGCTCTTTTTCGTCGGGTGCGAACACGACGGCTACGCCTTCGTTGGCGAGTTTGTCGGCGTCTTGCTGCAAGGTGCGCGGGTATTTGTCGAAATCCTCGCCCTGCCCGAATTGCAGGCGGTTGACGAATATGCTGACGACGACGTTGTCAGCGCGTTTTTTGGCTTCGCGAACGAGGGCGAGATGGCCTTCGTGCAGATTGCCCATAGTCGGTACAAAGGCAACGCTGCCTGCATTTCTGCGCCATTCGCGTAATTCTTTAATGGTATGAATGATTTGCATGGTGGAAAATGTCCTTTATCTTTTTCGGGATTGCGGCGCGCAGCCGCCATATTTTGTCAGCCCGAAAATCACGCGCCGATTATACGCTGGGAACACGGACAAACAAAGGTCGTCTGAAATTCGGTTTTCACGATAAAAACCTTTTCAGACGACCTTTTTCAGTTGAGGGTATCAAGCAAACGAATGTTCCGCAGCGGGGAAGGTTTTGGCTTTGACTTCATGGACATAGGCTTCAACAGCGGCTTGGACGCTGTCTTTGCCCAGCATGAAGTTTTTGACGAATTTGGCGGTTTTACCCGGGAAAATGCCGAGCATATCGTGCATGACCAAAACTTGTCCGTCGCAATCCACGCCTGCGCCAATACCGATGGTCGGGCAAGAGACGGTTTCGGTTACTTTTTTCGCCAATTCCGCCGGCACGCATTCCATCAATACGATGGCAGCACCCGCTTGGTCGTGTGCTTTCGCATCTGCCAACAAGGCTTCCGCCTTATCGCCCCGCCCCTGCACTTTATATCCGCCAAATGCAAACACGGACTGCGGGGTCAAGCCGATATGGGCGCAGACGGGAATGCCGCGCATTTGCAGGAATTCGGTGGTTTCCGCCATCCAAACGCCGCCTTCGAGTTTGACCATATGCGCGCCTGCCGCCATCAGTTCGGCAGCGGCGGCAAACGCCTGTTCTTTACTCTGCTGATAAGCACCAAAAGGCAAGTCGCTGACAATCATCGCGTTTTCCGTACCGCGCGCGACGTTTTCGGTGTGGTAACACATATCGCGCAGGCTGACGGGCAGCGTGGATTTGCGCCCCTGCACGGTCA
The DNA here is from genome assembly GCA_001062585.1 of Neisseria meningitidis. Lineage (GTDB taxonomy): Bacteria > Pseudomonadota > Gammaproteobacteria > Burkholderiales > Neisseriaceae > Neisseria > Neisseria meningitidis_D. The sequence goes on along the minus strand of JVVZ01000156.1, from coordinate 325 downwards.
TGCCCAAGGAATCGCCCACCAGCAAGACATCGACTCCGGCGTTATCCATCAACGCGGCAAAGCTGGATTCATAGGCGGTCAGCATGGCGATTTTTTCGCCTTCTGCCTTCATCTTTTGCAGTGTGTTCACAGTAATCATTAGAATGTATTCCGCCTTCTTCAGACGACCTTTTAGATTAAAACGGGCTATTATAGTGAAATGCCCGCCGCCCTGCCACCCGAACGGCAAACGCAAAACAGCCCGACTGCTTTCACAATCGGGCTGTTTAATTGGTGCCGGCACCAAGAGTCGAACTCGGGACCCCCTGATTACAAGTCAGGTGCT
>JVVZ01000155.1:0-304 GCA_001062585.1 Neisseria meningitidis | reverse complement strand
ATACCAAGCCGTACTCCACTACCTGCATATACGCAGCCAACAGCGTACCGCAGATCATTACGGCATCTCCCGAACCCACCTGAGACGATGGATACGCGCCTATCAGGAAGGCGGCATCGGCGCACTCGAACATCCCCAATCCAAAACCATGACCGACCACCGCAAAAACCCCTTCATCGCCGACAAACCCGACCACGAAAAAACGCAGGCAGAGCTTATTGAAGAACTGTGCTATATGCGCGCAGAGGTTGCCTACCTAAAGGAGTTAAAAGCCCTCAGCCAAAAGCGGACCGAAAAGGACAAA
>JVVZ01000154.1:0-7657 GCA_001062585.1 Neisseria meningitidis | reverse complement strand
ACAAGGCGACGAAGCCGCAGACAGTACAGATAGTACGGCAAGGCGAGGCAACGCTGTAATGGTTTAAAGTTAATCCACTATAGTGAGGCTTTCAGACGACCCCTTGTAAGGTTTGAAAGGTCGTCTGAAACGCTGAACGCCCCACACCCAATACAAAAAATCAGAAACGCGCAAACAAAAATCCCATACCACCCCTTCCGACAGGAGACCGAACATGAATCCCACTCCTATCCACCCCAAGCTCGCCGAAATCACCGAGCGCATCATCGAGCGCAGCCGTCCGACCCGCGAAAAATATCTGGCGAAAATCCGCAGCGCCAAACAAATGGGACGGTTGGAGCGCAACCAGCTCGGTTGCAGCAACTTGGCGCACGGCTACGCCGCCATGCCCAAAAGCATCAAAATCGAAATGCTTCAGGACACCGTCCCCAACTTAGGCATCATCACCGCCTACAACGACATGGTTTCCGCACACCAGCCGTTTAAAGACTTTCCCGACCAAATTAAAGACGAAGCGCAGAAAAACGGCGCGACCGCCCAAGTCGCCGGCGGTACGCCCGCCATGTGCGACGGCATCACACAAGGCTACGCCGGTATGGAATTGTCGCTGTTCTCCCGCGACGTCATCGCCATGAGTACCGCCGTCGGCCTGTCGCACCAAATGTTCGACGGCGGCCTGTTTATGGGCGTGTGCGACAAAATCGTACCGGGTTTGATGATCGGTGCGTTGTCGTTTGGCCATATCCCAGGCATCTTCGTCCCTGCAGGCCCGATGTCCAGCGGTATCGGCAATAAGGAAAAAGCCCGTACCCGCCAGCTTTTCGCCGAAGGCAAAGTCGGCCGTGATGCCCTGCTTGAAAGCGAAATGGGTTCCTACCACAGCCCGGGTACTTGTACCTTCTACGGCACCGCCAACTCCAACCAAATGATGATGGAAATGATGGGTGTACACCTGCCTGCCGCCGCCTTCGTCCACCCTTACACCGACCTGCGCGAAGCCCTGACCCGCTACGCTGCCGGACACCTCGCGCGCGGCATTAAAAACGGTACCATCAAACCATTGGGCGAAATGTTGACCGAAAAATCCTTCATCAACGCCCTGATCGGCCTGATGGCGACCGGCGGCTCGACCAACCACACCATGCACCTCGTCGCCATGGCGCGTGCCGCAGGCGTGATTTTGAACTGGGACGACTTTGACGAAATTTCCTCCATTATCCCGCTGCTCATCCGCGTGTACCCCAACGGCAAAGCCGACGTGAACCACTTCACCGCTGCCGGCGGCCTGCCTTTCGTTATCCGCGAATTGCTGGACGCAGGCCTGTTGCACGACGATGTCGATACCGTTGTCGGACACGGCATGCGCCACTACACCAAAGAGCCTTTCCTCATCGACGGCAAACTTGAATGGCGCGAAGCTCCCGAAACCAGCGGCAACGACGACATCCTGCGCAAAGCCGACAACCCGTTCTCCCCGGACGGCGGCCTGCGCCTGATGAAAGGCAACATCGGACGCGGCGTGATTAAAGTGTCCGCCGTGCGCGAAGGCTGCCGCATCATCGAAGCGCCCGCCATCGTGTTCAACGACCAACGCGAAGTATTGGCGGCATTCGAACGCGGCGAGTTGGAACGCGATTTCGTCTGCGTCGTCCGCTACCAAGGCCCGCGCGCCAACGGTATGCCCGAGTTGCACAAACTGACCCCGCCTTTGGGCATCCTGCAAGACCGCGGCTTCAAAGTGGCGCTGCTGACCGACGGCCGTATGTCCGGCGCGTCCGGCAAAGTACCCGCGTCCATCCACATGACGCCCGAGGCCCTAATGGGCGGCAACATCGCCAAAATCCGTACCGGCGACCTGATCCGCTTCGACTCCGTTACCGGCGAACTCAACGTCCTGATTAACGAGGCCGAATGGAACGCCCGCGAAGTCGAACACATCGACTTGAGTGCCAACCAACAAGGCTGTGGCCGCGAACTCTTCGCCAACTTCCGCAGCATGACCAGCAGCGCAGAAACCGGCGCCATGAGCTTCGGCGGCGAATTTGCCTGATGCACGTTTCAGACGACCTTTGCGAACAAAAGGTCGTCTGAAAAATTATTGAAGCCGTTTAAGATAGACGCAGACGTAGCGTGGGCTTTGCCCACGCCCCAAACTAAAGCAGCCTCAGACCACCTTCCCCCTCCCCCCCAAAAAAAAGGCCGTCTGAAAACTTAAACCCCCATCCCGTTTGACCTCAACAAAAACGACAACCCCATCCCACCTGGAGAATCGAAATGTCCAAACTGACCCCACGCGAAATCCTGACTGCCGGCGCAGTCGTGCCCGTCATGGCGATTGACGACTTAAGCACCGCCGTCGATTTGTCCCACGCCCTTGTCGAAGGCGGCATCCCCACCCTCGAAATTACCCTGCGCACTCCCGTCGGCCTCGACGCCATCCGCCTGATTGCCAAAGAAGTGCCCAACGCCATCGTCGGCGCGGGTACGGTTACCAACCCTGAACAGCTCAAAGCCGTCGAAGATGCAGGCGCGGTTTTCGCCATCAGCCCGGGTTTGCACGAATCCCTCGCAAAAGCCAGCCACAACAGCGGCATCCCCCTGATTCCGGGCGTTGCTACTCCGGGCGAAGTCCAACTGGCTTTGGAACACGGCATCGACACCCTCAAACTCTTCCCCGCTGAAGTCGTCGGCGGCAAAGCCATGCTCAAAGCACTCTACGGTCCTTATGCCGACGTGCGTTTCTGCCCGACCGGCGGCATCAGTCTCGCCACCGCTCCCGATTACTTGGCATTGCCCAACGTCTTGTGCGTCGGCGGCTCATGGCTGACCCCGAAAGAAGCCGTTAAAAACAAAGACTGGGACACCATCACCCGCCTTGCTAAAGAAGCGGCAGCGTTGAAACCCAAAGCCTGATTTTCTAAAAGGTAAGCCATACCTAGAATCCATCTTGTCCGCCTGCTAAGGTGGTTCAAGTAAGGCAAAGGTCGTCTGAAAATCCGATTTTGGGTTTTCAGACGACCTTTTCCATGCATCCAAATAAAAATGCCATGCCGCAATTTTGTTATGTATAGTGGATTAAATTTAAATCAGGACAAGGCAACGCCGCAGGGCTTAAAACCGATCTGCCACATTCCCTGCCTTAATCTGCCAAACTGAAGAGGTCGTCTGAAAATCCTTGTTTCGGTTTTTCAGACGACCTCTTCAATTCAAGATGCCCTTGTTTCAAATTTCAAAACTGTCCGCTTGGTCAGCCTTGCGAATCATGCCTGCGGCGACGGTATGGTTGGTGGCTTCGTCTATCAGGATGAACGCGCCGAGGGCGTGGTTTTCTTCGTAGGGCGCGGCGGCGATCGGCTGCTGGGTTTTGAGGCTGACGCTGCCGATGTCGTTGAGTTTGAGCGTGTCGGCGGATTCGACGCGGCTGAGGGTGTTCACGTCCCAAACGTAGGAAATCGCGCTGATTTTGACGGGCGTGGTTTGGGTGGTGTGTTTCAGCAGGTATTTGCGGCGCAGGTTGAGCGGGATGTCGTCGAACCAGCACAGCGCGGCTTGGAACTGCTGTTCGGGCGCGACGGGGCTGTCGACGGCGGCGATGCTGTTGCCGCGCGAGATGTCGAGGTCGGTGTCGAGCGTGACGGTCAGCACTTCGCCCGCTTCGGCGGATTCGGTTTTGCCGTTTGGATTGTAGATTTCGGCGATTTTGGCGGTATGTCCGCTAGGCAGGACTTTGATTTCGTCGCCGGTTTTCAGACGACCTGCCTCCAGTCTGCCTTGATAGCCGCGGAAGTCGTCGCTGCTGCTGCCGTCTTGCCGTGCGACGCGCTGCACGGGGAAGTGGGCGGCTTGGTCGGCGGCGTTTTGGCGGTTGACGGGCAGGCTTTCGAGCAGGGGTAAAAGTGGCAAACCTTGATACCACGGGGTTTGGCTGCTGGCGTTGACGATGTTGTCGCCTTTTAACGCGCTGATGGGCAGGAAGTGGATTTGGGCTTGGAGGCCGATTTGTTCCGCCAGTTTGCGGTAGGCTGCGGTAATGGCCTGATATTTGGTTTCGTCGAAGTCGAGCAGGTCGAGTTTGTTGACGGCGACGATGATGTTGGGGCAGCCCAAGAGTTTCAGAATCGCGCTGTGGCGTTTTGTCTGCGGCAGAAGGACGGGTTCGCCGCCGGAAAAATCGACGCGCGTTGCGTCTATCAGGACGATGGCGGCATCGGCGGTCGATGCGCCCGTTACCATGTTGCGGGTGTATTGTTCGTGTCCGGGCGTGTCGGCGATGATGAATTTCCGCTTGGGCGTGGCGAAATAGCGGTAGGCAACATCGATGGTGATGCCTTGTTCGCGTTCGGCGGCAAGGCCGTCGGTGAGGCTGGCGAAGTCGGGCGTTTCGCCGTTTTCGGCGGCGCGGTTGAGTTTGTCGAGCTGGTCGGTCAGCAGGGTTTTGCTGTCGTAGAGCAGGCGGCCGATGAGGGTGGATTTGCCGTCGTCGACGCTGCCGGCAGTGATGAAGCGCAAAAGCGGGGCGGTGGTTGCGGTCATGGTTCTTTCCTTATTTCTCGGATTGCACGTTACTTTAATGAGGTCGTCTGAAAATGGGAAAGAATGCTTGGTTTTAAAAAAAGATGATTTCGTTATATTCGGGCGGTTTCTTTCGGGCGGCGTCGGCTTCCCGCGTTTGCCAGAAAACCCGCTTAAAGGTAAAATCCCGTATTCCAACATGGGTACTGCATCATGACTAAATTTATTTTCGTAACCGGCGGCGTCGTATCTTCACTCGGAAAAGGTATCGCCGCCGCTTCTATTGCCACCATCCTCGAATCGCGCGGTTTGAACGTGACCATGCTCAAGCTCGACCCCTATATCAACGTCGACCCCGGCACGATGAGCCCGTTCCAGCACGGCGAAGTGTTCGTCACCGACGACGGCGCGGAAACCGACCTCGACTTGGGACACTACGAACGTTTCATCAACGCCACCATGACCCGCCGCAACAGCTTCAGCACGGGGCAGGTGTACGAAAACGTCATCGCCAAAGAACGCCGCGGCGACTACCTCGGCGGCACGGTTCAAGTCATCCCGCACATTACCGACGAAATCAAACGCCGCATCCACGAAGGCGCGGCGGGTTACGATGTCGCCATCGTCGAAATCGGCGGTACGGTCGGCGACATCGAATCGCTGCCGTTTTTGGAAGCCATCCGTCAGATGCGCAGCCAGTTGGGACGCAACAACACCTTGTTTGCGCACTTGAGCTACGTTCCCTACATCGCCGCCGCAGGCGAAATCAAAACTAAGCCGACCCAGCATACCGTTAAAGAAATGTTGAGCATCGGTTTGCAGCCCGACATCCTGATTTGCCGTATGGACCGAAAAATGCCGGCGGACGAACGCCGCAAAATCGCCTTGTTCTGCAACGTGGAAGAACGCGCGATTGTCGGCAGCTACGACGTGGACAGCATCTACGAATGCCCCGAAATGCTGCATGACCAAGGCATCGACAACATCATTACCGAGCAGTTGCAGCTGAACGTGCAACAGGCGGATTTGACCGCGTGGAAAAAAATCGTCCATGCCATCAAAAACCCGAAACACACCGTCAAAATCGCCATGGTCGGCAAATACGTCGATTTGACCGAATCCTACAAATCGCTGATCGAAGCCTTGAAACACGCGGGCATCCACACCGAAACCGACGTGCAAATCACCTTCGTTGACAGCGAAAACATCGAGAAAAACAACGGCGACGTTTCCATGCTCAAAGACATGGACGCCATCCTCGTTCCCGGCGGCTTCGGTTCGCGCGGCGTGGAAGGCAAAATTGCCGCCGTGCGCTATGCCCGCGAAAACAACGTGCCATACTTGGGCATCTGCCTCGGTATGCAGATTGCGCTGATCGAATACGCCCGCGACGTCGCAGGCTTGAAAGGCGCAAACTCCACCGAGTTCGACCTCAAATGCGCCGCGCCCGTCGTCGCCCTGATTGACGAATGGCAAACCGCCGACGGCAGCGTCGAAACCCGCGACGAATCCGCCGATTTGGGCGGCACCATGCGTTTGGGCGCGCAAGAAGTCGAATTGAAGGCAGGCAGCCTCGCCGCCAAAATCTACGGCAGCGAACACATCCGTGAACGCCACCGCCACCGCTACGAAGTCAACAACAACTATGTTCCTACGCTGGAACAGGCTGGCTTGGTCATCGGCGGCGTATCTGCCGGACGCGAACGCTTGGTCGAAACCATCGAACTGCCGAACCACCCTTGGTTCTTCGCCTGCCAGTTCCACCCCGAGTTCACCTCCAACCCGCGCAGAGGCCATCCTTTGTTCACCGCGTTTGTCAAGGCCGCATTGAACAATAAAAAAGGCTGATGCCCGGCAAAAGGTCGTCTGAAAATAGAAAAAGCACCTCGATTGAGGTGCTTTTTTGTGTTGGTATGGCGATGTTTTGAGAAACCGGGCATCCGCCGCCTTTTCAGACGACCCGCAAGGAATGTTCAATCCTGTACGTCCTCAGGTTTCCAACCGGGTTCCGGTTTCCAGTCGGGCGAGAGCGGTGCGCCTGCGGGTTGTTTGTAGCGGTTGTACATAAACAGATACTGGGTCGGGAAGCGGCGTATCCAGTATTCGGTGTTTTCATTGATAATCTGCGCGTCGTGCTGTTTGTCGCCGTTCAGCTCGCCACGCATAGGCTCGATGTGCAGTACAAATCCTTTGCCCTTCGGTAAACGCTCGCCACAGAAAAACAGTGCCTTTACACCTTTGACTTGCGCCAGTTTGCCCGCCAGCGTCATGGTGTAGGCGTATTTCCCGAAAAACGGCACCCAGACGCCGTCGCCGCCTTCTTCGGGAGAGGGGGCATGGTCGGGCAAGACAATCGTGGCTTCGCCGGAACGCAAAGCCTTAATGACTTGTTTGACCCCTTGAATATTAGTGGGGGCGGTTTTTCCTTTGCCGCGAACGCGCCCCGCCTGCATGACGGAATCCAAGGCTTTGATTTTGGGTGGTTTGTACATGGCAGTCAGCGGGAACGGAAGCTGTTGGCTGATATAGCGTCCGGCGAGGTCGTAGCTGCCGATGTGCGGGGTAATAAACAACAGTCCTTCTCCGGCGTCCAAAGCTGATTGGACATGTTCCCAACCATGCACTTCTTTAAACAGCGTTTCAATGCTTTCAGGTCGTCTGAAAAAGGCTACGGGCAATTCCAGCCCGCCTTTCGCCGTTTCGCGGAAAACGGCTTTAACCGACGAAGGCTCGGGATTCAATCCGGCAAGCCGCATATTGTCGAACACACGCTGCCGGTCGCTTTTGAGCAAATAATAGCCCAAGCCGCCCGCCGCATTCCCCAGCGCGTGTAGAAGCGGCAAAGGCAGCGCCGCAAAGCATTTAAACAAAAAAGTGAGCAGGATTTGCATAATAGATTGATGAGATGGAACGGGGGGATTGTAAATGAAAACGGCAGGTCTGGATATTGAGTTTCATCTGGATGTAACGGATTACCACAATGTTTAAAATATAGTGGATTAACTTTAAACCAGTACGGCGTTACCTTGCCTTAGCTCACAGAGAACGATTCTCTAAGGTGCTGAAGCACCAAGTGAATCAGTTCCGTACGATCTGTACTGTCTGCGGCTTCGTCGCCTTGTCCTGATTTAAATTTAATCCACTA
>JVVZ01000014.1:0-1704 GCA_001062585.1 Neisseria meningitidis | reverse complement strand
TGTCTGCGGCTTCGTCGCCTTGTCCTGATTTAAATTTAATCCACTATATTTGATTGGATAGTCAAAAGGTCGTCTGAAAAGCATTTCAGACGACCTTTTGATGTGTTTAAACGGATTAGCCGGTCAGCTGTTTGGTAATCAGTTTTTTCAGCGGCGGGAAGTTGTTGCTGGCACGCAATACCAAGCCGCGCAAGATTTTGGCGGGCGCGGTTTCATTGGTAAAGAGTTTCAGCAGCATATTGGTGCCGTGGTAAATCGGCTGGGCATGGAGCATATGCTTGGTGCTGTATTTTTCCAGCAGGCTGGCGGCGCCGATGTCTTGACCGCGTTGTTCCGCTTCGAGAACCAGTTTTGCCAAGAGGTCCGCGCTGGATAGACCTAAGTTGAAACCGTGTGCGGTAACAGGGTGCATGCCTACGGCGGCGTCGCCGATTAAGGCGCTGCGTTTGCCATAGAAACGTTGGGCAATCATGCCGACCAAGGGATAGTTGTGAATGGTGCTGACCAATTCCATATCGCCCAAACGGCCTTTGAGCTGCTCTTTGACGCTGGCAGCCAATTCTTCGGGAGACATTTTTTTGATGGTGTCTGCTTTGTCGCTATCGACGGTAATGACTGTGTTGGTCAGATGTTCTTCCAAGGGCAGCAGGGCGATGGTGCGGCCGTAGTGGAAGCATTCGTAAGCGGTATGCTGGTTGGACAGGGTATGCTTCATGCGGCAGACAAACATGGTGCGACTGTAATCGTGCATATCGGAGGAAATGCCCAGTTGTCGGCGGGTTTGGGAAAAGCGGCTGTCTGCTGCCAAGAGTAGGCGGCCGCTCAAAACTTCGCCGTTTTCCAAGATGACTTGGGCTTCATCTTCGGAAGTTTTGACTTCTTTAACGCCCGTACCGGTCAGGATGGTAACGTTTTCCAGTTTGGATACGACTTCATAAGCAGCTTTGCGGATATTGTGGTTTGAAATCAGATAACCTAAGCAGTCAGCAGGTTCGCCGCGCGCTTGGGTCGGTTGCGGGAAGTGGAGTTGGTAATCGGACTGCCCGTTCAAGACTTTTGCATCGCGCAAGGGGTAAATTTCGTTTTTCGGAATCAAATCCCACATGCCCAAGCGTTGCATAATTTCGCGGGACAGGTGGGTCAATGCGATTTCACGCCCGTCATAAGGAGGGTTTTGTAAAATTTCTAAAGGGCTTTTTTCAATCAGGGTGATTTTCAAACCGCTGCCGGCCAGTTCTGCGGCAAAACTCAACCCGGCAGGTCCTGCGCCGACGACAAGAATATCGCTGTGTAAGCTCATGAGGCATCCTTTTTGTTAAAGGGGGACGGATAATTTCAGACGACCTTAAGTTTACTGTGTTTGAATGAGATAAGGGTAATCTGCATTGAGTAATTGATTATAGCAAAAGTATCGATTGAGTAATTCAAGTATTTATATCGTGAATGATTTTTTACGCTGAGCTTAATGTAAGTCAATGGCGGCAATGTGTTGCGTATCATGCCATGTTTTAAAAACAATAAGTAGCGGCTATATGGGTTTGCTTTTTTCTTACGCCAGAGTATGGGAAGGATAAGATTATCATGAGGGCGAGGGGGCGTCTGAAATTTTGTAGTAGCTTGGCTTTTAAGCAGTACAGTGTATAGTGGATCAACTTTAAACCAGTACGGCGTTGCCTCGCCTTAGCTCAAAGAGAACGATTCTCT
>JVVZ01000153.1:0-2136 GCA_001062585.1 Neisseria meningitidis | reverse complement strand
TCAAATCAAAAACAGCAAAGGTCGTCTGAAATCCATTTCAGACGACCTTTTTCACTATTTACCACGCATCAATTCAAAAAACTCATCATTGTTTTTGGAATCTTTGAGTTTGCCCACCAAAAATTCGGTCGCCTCAATTTCGTCCATTGGATGCAGGAATTTGCGCAAGAGCCACATGCGCTGCAACTGGTCGTTCGGAACCAGCAATTCTTCACGACGCGTGCCGGATTTGTTGATGTTGATGGCGGGGAACAGGCGTTTTTCCGCCATGCGGCGGTCGAGGTGCAGCTCCATATTGCCTGTGCCTTTAAATTCTTCATAAATCACATCATCCATGCGGCTGCCGGTTTCTACCAAAGCGGTCGCAATAATGGTGAGCGAGCCGCCTTCTTCTACATTGCGCGCTGCGCCGAAGAAGCGTTTGGGGCGGTGGAGGGCATTGGCATCTACGCCGCCGGTCAGGATTTTGCCGGAAGTGGGTACAACGGTATTGTAGGCGCGGGCAAGACGGGTAATCGAGTCAAGCAGGATGACCACGTCTTTTTTGTGTTCGACCATGCGCTTGGCTTTTTCAATCACCATTTCCGCCACTTGGACATGACGTTGCGCTGGTTCGTCGAAGGTGGAGGAAACGACTTCGCCGCGCACGGAACGGCTCATTTCCGTAACTTCTTCAGGGCGTTCGTCAATTAAGAGAACGATGAGTTCGACATCGGGATAGTTGGCGGTAATCGCGTGGGCGATGTTTTGCAACATCACGGTCTTACCGGTTTTCGGCGGTGCAACCAACAGGGCGCGTTGTCCGCGGCCGATAGGGGACACTAAATCAATAGCACGGCCGGTAAGGTTTTCTTCGGCTTTAATGTCGCGCTCAAGTTTGAACTGCTTGGTGGGGAAAAGCGGGGTGAGGTTTTCGAAGAGGATTTTGTGTTTGCAGACTTCGGGATGATCGCCGTTGATGCTGTCGAGGCGGACGAGGGCGAAATAGCGTTCGTTGTCTTTGGGTACGCGCACGCTGCCTTCAATGGTGTCGCCCGTATGCAGGTTGAAGCGGCGGATTTGCGTGGGCGAGACGTAGATGTCGTCAGGACCCGCGAGGTAGGAAGTGTCCGCGCTGCGTAAAAAGCCGAAGCCGTCGGGCAGGATTTCGAGCGTACCTGAGCAGGTAAAGCTTTCGCCCTGCTTCATCATTTGACGAACAATGGCGAATACGAGGTCTTGTTTGCGGAAACGGTTGGCGTTTTCAATGCCGTGTTCTTCTGCCATTTCCAAGAGTTTGGAAATGTGTAGGGTTTGTAGTTCTGAAACGTGCATGATTTTTGACAGTTGTATTGGAAAAGAATGGGATTCGGAAGACAGAGGTCGTCTGAAAAGAATAGTGTACGGAATGTACGGTGATTTTTGAGAAACCTGAATTGTAGGCAGTCGGAGGGCGGGTGTCAAATTTAGGTGGGACAAGGTTTGTATGGTATAGGTTTTGTTGCATGACTGGTAACACTAAATAAACAGGTTGACTGAAAAATACGTTTCAGACGACCCCTTGAAAAGAAATAGCAATCCCTCTAACTATTTATTGTTTATTCAGATAACCCTTAGGAAAAATACTGCGATATATGGCGTATAGACCGATTGTCATCATAGAATAGAGAACTGTGAAGGCAGAACAAACAAATACTATAACGATACTAAGCCATATACCAGTAATGTAGGGATACAATGACAACAAGTATTCAAGTTAGCTTTAATGGTAGAAACTGGTCTGACATTCTCTACCATGATCAAAACAGTCAGCCAGAGCATCATAGAATAAATGCCAAATAATCTTCTTGATGCAAGTAAGCCTATAAGCGATAAAAAATTTATGAAACTAGAAAATTATTAGGATTATGGAGTATATACAATGGTTAAGCTTTTAAAGCTTGGAAAGTCAGAAGAAGAAATTAAAGATTTAGAAAATAGGGAAGGTAAATTAAACAAAAAAACCATTAAACGGTATTTATTTTTAGATGCCCATAAAATTGCTTCATCTGATGATATTTTAAAATTTGAAAATCATTACAACGTATCATTACCAGATGAATATAAGAACGTGTTCATTGTCTCAGCCTCTGCTGTAAACTATCGGCATGAACAGAA
>JVVZ01000152.1:0-5777 GCA_001062585.1 Neisseria meningitidis | reverse complement strand
CGAAGGCTTCGAACTCAGAACCGACGGCTGGGGCGCAGTACGGGCGGGTAAAGGTATCTTTATTAGCACCGATAGTAAAAGTCCTGACGATAAAGTATTGGATATGGACGAAGCATTGGAGAAGTTGCGTCGAGCTGTTGAAGAGGTTGAAAACCTTAATAATGCAATACAGGCAGCTAGAGCAGAGTTGGCCGATATAGAGGATCAGAAAAACCAGTTAACAAATGTCTATCAACAACTGCAACAACAAGCTATCGTGTTGAGTGCGCCTGATGGAATTGCTGCAGTTAGTTCGGGTAGTATACAGCTAACAACAGAAAATAATCTTTTACAAGTTAGTCAGAATAATACCGATTTGCAGTCCATGAATAATCTAACTGCTTCTGCAAAAGAAAAAATCAGTTTATATAGTTATAACGGTGGAATGCAAATTTACTCGTCGAGACAAGATATTGATATTCAGGCTCAAGGTGGAGAATTAAAGCAGACTTCTAAAGGGCAGATGACATTGATGAGTACCGATAATAAAATCGTTTTGGCAGGGAAGGAAGAGATTTTATTGACTAGTGGTACAGCTTATATCCGTATCAAGGATGGAACAATTGAAATGGGATCTCCAAATCAGATTTGGCATAGAAGTGGAGGTCTCATAGAAACGGGTGTGAATACGTTGGATTATAGTTACCCCCAATTTTCTGAAGCAGTTTGTAAAGAATGTTTGAAGAAAGCTTTGGAAAGCGGAACTCCACTGGCAGGGAGGGAATAATGCATTATTTACATTCAGCTCCTGATATTGAGGTAATCGAGGAAGCAATTAGTTGGGTTGGGCAGAGAACTCATGAAACCATCATTTTGATAGATGGCTCTATGTTAAATGATGATGAGCGGGCAATTTTCGAATTAGCCGGTTTTTCTCGATTATGGCAACGTGGACACATATTTTCCGACATAGAAGAATTAGGACCACTTTTTATTCGTGCAGAGCACTTATCTTTGGATGATTTTGGATGGTTGAGGGGGATTTTGAAGAATTATGCGGCAGAATTACCCCTTATCAGTTTTATACGGATAAAAAACAACGCTCCCAATAAGTGGCCGGATATTTTAACTTGGATAGCAAATGTACATACAGAAGAAGGATTAGCATTGTTATTAAGGTATTTTGATACCCGAGCACTTTCCATCATATTTAATCCACAGAATAAATTTTTTACTGCTTCACAAGAAGCTGCTATTGCTGGTGTAATCGAGAAATTTGCATGGATAAACCGCTTCGGGAAATTTTGCAGTTATGCCCCTGCCTATAGTAATCAGGCGGCAACCGCATTAATTTTAAATGATCATCAATTGGAAATGCTGTACAGTCAAAGTCTGCCCGATCAGATTTGGGCAGAAATACAGAAAAATAATCCAGGCAACAGCACGGTCTCTGCAGCAATATATAGCAGGATTTTTGAATTGTTGGAGAAAACGGATGTCATACAGGGAAGCTTTACTAATTTGGTTCATTTTATCCAAGAAAATATCAAAGATGTTTGAACACGCCATTTTGAAAAATTTAGCTGTAAGAAATTAAGGAGTAAATAATGAATATGAAAAAGCTGATCACTTTACTATTTACAGGATTGTCAGCACTGCTTACTGCATGCAGCGGCTATTCCGATACCAGTGTGCTACCTGTCAAAATATATAATCATACATCCAAAGCCATTAATTTCAATATGACTGATGCCACTAAAAAAGACTGGAAGGGATGGGAATTGGGTTATGGAGGGGGGGGGTATGGGGTGTCTGCATACGATTCAGCTTCAGGTAGCGGGTGGAGAGTGCCTAAAAAATGGGATCCCAATTACACCATTTTTTTCCAATGGGCGGGTAATGATGAGATCTATACCAAACCGAAACGGGCATTTGTCAAACTGCCGAAATATAAGGATGAAGAAAAGATTTATTTAGCCATACATTTTTTTCCGAATGATAACATCAAGGCTTTTGTAACAAATATGACACCCAATTACTCGGATTATCCTTTTGGTTGGCCGCAAGATGACGACCCAAAACGGAAAAAGAAAATTGGTAAGCGTCATGCAGTTGAGTAATATGTAATAAAGGAATAAAGATATGCCGACCGGAATAGCACAGAAATTTTTCTGCCAAAAGGAAATCCAGCTTGGGTTGTTTTTTGACGGTACAGGAAATAACAAGGATACGGATGAAATAAAAACCAAGGTCCACCTTAAAAGGCTTAATATTGATAATTATGACTCGCAACAGTTACAAAAAATTACCAGTTATTTAAGCAATGTAGCGAAGTTGTTTTTATTATTTAAGGATGAGGTAAATTCCATATATAAAGAATATATTCCTGGCGTAGGTACCCCTTTTTCTGAGAATGACGAAGGCAAACCCAATGAAGGAGAGGGTAGTATTTTGGGCTCGGCATTTGGCTACGGAGGAAATGCGCGGATTTGTTATGCTTTTTGGAAACTTTATTCCATAATAATTGAAAAAGAAGAAATTAAAAATATCATTCCGTGGAATAAGAGTGATCGGGCAGAAAAAGTTGAAAATGATGTTGATACCTTTCCTGAATATCTGAATAAGCACTTAAGGGAAACTATTGAAAAGTCAGGAAAAGAAAGGAAGAAAACCAGCAAGGTCAGCAAAATCATCCTGTATGCGTTCGGCTTTTCGCGCGGTGCGGCAGAGGCTCGCAGTTTTGTCAACCGCCTTTCCCGATTGAGTGGTAGCTTGCCGGAGCAGTTGAAATTTGGCGGTATCGATGTTGAAGTAAAGTTTATGGGTATTTTCGACACTGTGGCCTCGGTAGGCATGGTCGATATCAAGTCATTTCGTGGCAACGGCATTCTACCTCGTTGGTTTGGTAGTTTAGTGGATGGTCATTGGTCTTGGGCTTCTCCTGAAAATCTAGTTGTACCAGATAATATTCGCTGTGTACACTATATTGCCGGTAACGAGGCTCGAGCCTGTTTTCCATTAACCATGACGGAGCATCAAGGTAATCATACTCTCAAACTTTACCCTGGAGCCCATTCGGATGTAGGTGGTGGTTATGGTTTTATGGAGCAGGGTAAATACGATATGTCCGTTATACCAGGTAGAGAAATGTATGATGAAGCTATTAGTGTAGGTACCCCATTTAAAAATCTAATGCCTTACAATATCAATCAGATGAAATTAGATGATGTACATACTCTTTATGGTGAGATATTAGCACATCATGATTTTTTTACAGCGTTTAATGCAATAAAAGATGATATGAGACAAATGCTTAAAGGGGTTGATATTGCTCAGGAAGGAGGAGATGTTTATACTCATGCTAATAATATTGCTCAGTATAACCAAAGTTATTTAGTGTACCGAGGCATTATGTTACGTAAAATTTTCCTTTCAAATAAGGCTCCATCTAAATATCAAACCCAAACTAAAACTTGGTATGGTAGGTCACAGAATGTTCCCCGTTTTGAGTGGCAGGATTTTTATCTTCGCGCAAATGGTGATGCAGAGAGGACGCAAGCTCAAGAGTCGACTAAGAAACCAACTTCCGAAGTGCCTGCAATGTCACCCAGCAAAGCAAAGAAAAAACTTGAGAATGAATTTGATCCAAATAAATTGGAGCAGCATTTGGAGAGGCAACCGCCAAATTATAATTCTGTGATTGGGCTTAAGGTGGTTAATGATTTGTTGGAAGAAGGTTTGAGTGTTTTTAATCGTCGGTGGCTATCTACCTTTGGAGTTAAACATAGCTATCATCCAACTGTAAAAGGTATTTTGGAAAAATATCGGGAGAGGCCTCGTATATATCTTGATGAAAAAAATGATGAATACGAAAAAGATTTATATGGGGAGAAAGCTATAAAGCTGTTTTATAATGACTATGTTCATGACTCTCAAGCTAGTTTTTATATTGGCATGGGATTGTTGGAATATAGTGGTAGGGTTAGGATAGGCAGTAGTTATTGGTCAACCTTTGTTTTTGGTAATGGTCAAGGACTCGCACGCTATCGGGGAATTTACCGTATTGAAGGCAATACAGCTACTTGGATGAAATACGACCCCGAAGGAGATATTTCTCAACATATTGGATTGAATGGTAAAGCGAATTGACCCATATCTGAAAGAGTTGCCGGAAATGGAAATATCCGTTTTCGGCATCTTTTGTTATTTAATTTTTAAAAATTTATTAAAATATGAAACGAACCCGTTGGCCAATCCCTGAAATTCCAGAATTCAAAGCACCAAAACCAATAAATTGGCAGAAATGGTTACTTATTCTTATAGTTATTTCTATTGTTGGTGTATTGGTTGCTATAAGTATGACCTACTCTGGTATCCCATTGATTACTGGATTAGGTATTGCTGCACTTCCTCCTTTGTTCGTGTGCTTAGTATTTTTCTATTTGCAGTTCAGTTATAAATATAATAAACAGCAGCAACATGAAGCATGGGAAGTGGAAAAAGAAAATATTCACCGGAAATGGCAGCAGTGGGCGCAGATGTATTGGCATGTTAATGATTACACTCTTATTTTGCCAGATAATATAGATATTACTAAAATTCCTTTAATAGAGGCTGTTAGTAGTGGAAAAATCCGTCATAATTTTCAGCAAGTAATTACTCCTTTTTCATTTTTTGATACGGGAAAGGATTTATTTACCAAACGTTATGATAAGAAAGAAATTATTTTGGAAAAAATTCTTTTCCATCATTTGCCTGATTTAGAAAAAATACAGGATTTAGAGGGTGAAAATCTAAAAATTATTATTGTGGAGGACAAATTTCATAGTGAGAAAGATCTGATAAATCGTCGTTTAGGGGAAAATAGCGTTGATTTAGTAATCCGTTTATTAAAGGAACAAAATTGTCAAAAAATGCCTGATATCCTACTAAAAAATGCTGCAGATTTTCAACCTGACGAAATTCAGGATTGGTTGGAAAAAGAAAAAATTAAACATGCTTTGATCATTGCTTTATCTGTAAATAGTACTAATGCTAATGAAGCAGCATGTTCCTTGTTACTTGGAAAAACATTAATTCGAGAAGAATTAATTAAAATTCGTATGCTTCGATCCAATAGTACGATTAAGGGAAACTTAAATGAAATGCTTGAACAAATAATCCAATATCAATTGAATAAACAGTCAACTTTTGGATTATGGTTAAGTAATATGGATTCCAATAGTCAGACTGAGTTGATACAGGTACTATATAAACATAATATTGATTTGATTTCGTTAGATTCTGCTCATCCAATGAATAATTTAGATAGGTTGTGTGGTAACTTGATACCGATTCAAGGGTGGATTAATTTAGTTAGTGCGGCAAAATTTGTTGGAGCAGGAAAGGGGGAGCAATTAGCTATTACACAAATAGATGGGCGTTACGGGATACATTTTTTTCATTCTGTTTTAGATATATGAGTCTTTATTTTTGGGAAGTCTTTACTATCTTGTTTTTTGATTTTATTTTTTAAATATTATTTTGGGGCGCTTAGGAAGCAAAATCACTCAATAGTGATTTTGTTTCCTAAGCCCCTAATAAAAGGCCGAGTGCAAAAAAGCCCTTCCCCCGACAGCCGAAACCTAAAAACAGGTTTTCGGCTGTTCCCATCCCCAATCCCTCCTCCCCAATCCCTCCTGATTCTACCCAAATCCCCCCTTAATCCTCCCAGGAGACCTTTGCAAAATCCCCTAAATTTCCATCAAGACATTTAGGGGATTTTCCATGAGCACCTTCTTCCAGCAAACCGCACAAGC
>JVVZ01000151.1:0-999 GCA_001062585.1 Neisseria meningitidis | reverse complement strand
CCCGCCTCTACATCAACGGCAACCTGCAATTCTCATCCCGCGACGAAGCCCGTTACCACGAAGCCCTCGTCCTGCCCGCCATGCAGATGGTTTCCGATGCCTCCCGCATCCTCATCCTCGGCGGCGGCGACGGACTGGCGGCGCGCGAAGTCTTGAAATACCCGCAGGTCAAACACGTTACCCTGGTCGATTTAGACCCCGACATGACCGCCACTTTTAAAACCTCCGCCGCCTTAAGCGCGCTCAACCAAGGCTCGCTGTCCCATCCCAAAATGCACGTCGTCAACGACGATGCCGCCAAATGGCTGGAGGGGTCGTCTGAAAAATTCGACGTCATCATCATCGACCTGCCCGACCCGTCCAATTTCTCGCTGGGCAAACTCTACTCCGTCCCCATGTACCGCCTCGTCGCCCGCCATCTTCAGCCGCAGGGCAAAATCGTCGTCCAATCCACCTCGCCCTACTTCGCCCCCAACGCCTACTGGTCGGTCGTCGCCACCCTCGAAGCCGCCGGCCTTTCCACTGCGCCTTATCACGTTTACGTCCCCTCCTTCGGAGAATGGGGATTTGTGTTGGCAGGCTTCGATAAGCAATTCCCCGTCCCGCAGAAATTCGACGTCCCTACGCGTTATCTAAACGCCCAAACCGCCGCCGAAATGTTCCGCTTCCCACCCGACATGGCAAGACGCAAGGTCGAGCCGAACTATCTGAACAACCAAATCCTCGTCAGCTATTTCGAAAGCGACTGGCGCAACGTAACTCGTTGAGCCGCTTCCCCAAAACAAAGGTCGTCTGAAAAACATTTTCAGACGACCTTTTCATCGCTATGGCTTCACAGGCTTCAAAGTCGGCAAAACCGTATCCCAAATGGCAAGGACTTCGGCTTCACTGCGCTTCGTCCCGTCTTTTTTCTCCGCGCCGAACTGCATCATGATGCGCGGGTCCCCGCCGTCGCGTTCCCAAAAGAACATATATTTGTTGCCGCCCCATTTCACCAAT
>JVVZ01000150.1:0-8654 GCA_001062585.1 Neisseria meningitidis | reverse complement strand
TATGGTAACTTGAATGTCATCAACGGTAAAGCAAATGGGATAAACGGTAGAAAGGTCGTCTGAATGGAGGTTTTTCAGACGACCTTGATAGATGCTTGGTTTTGAGCCTAATCTATACTTGTATAATCTAAGATAACAGAATCATGATAGTAAGCTTTTTAGCCACTCAATGAACCGATCAAACCAACTTCCTTTATTTTCCTTTAAAGATTTCTGTTCAGATTGGTTAGGAACCCTATCTACACATTCACCTCTAATATAATCTTGAACCCTAAAATGACCATTTTGATCTTTTTTAAGGCAAATTGTATCTCCAAAACCAGTGAAATTCGGCTCTATCCTTAATTGTTCATTTTTATTTGGATCAGGATGTAGATCAATTGCATAAATTTGTTTGTCTTCTAATTTTATACCTGGAAAATTTGAAGAATCCAGCATAATACATTTTTCTTTATTTGGACAATTTTCTTCAAATGTTGTCTTATAAAATATACTATGAGAATTCCTTGTATCCCCTTGAGATATATTGGATATATTTATGAAATACGCGCCAATTAATTCAGATCTGTCAATATAAAGACACGGGGTGTTATTAACTATCTTGACATTCACTCTACCATCAGCATAAGGAGATTGAGAAAAAGCATTACAATTAAATGTAAATAACAAAATTGACAATGCAGAAAATAGTTTTATGTACATAGAAATTCCAAGTAAGCAAAACAGCTATTGTAACGAATACGAAGCAAAGGTCGTCTGAAAATTTTCAGACGACCTTTGTGAAAGTTGGATTTCCAATTCAACCTACGCCTGTTATGTAAATAATGCGGTGTTTTCTTACATCTTTTTTCTTTCGTATTTTTATCCTGATTTAAACCTAAACCAATATACCCGCTAGTCGTAGTCGAAAGGTTCGAATTCTTCGTCCAGCCGTTCGCATGAGATGAACCGTTGTTCGGCGGCGCTGGTTTCTTCATCGCTCAACATGAACAATCCACCCCATCGGTCTTTTTGATAGGGTTTTTGATAGGTTTGTCGGAGGAATTCATATTGTTCGGCGGAGAGGTAGGGTCGGTGGCTTTCCAATTGGGCAAACAGTTGCCCGCGGTAGTCTTCGGGAGAGGTATCTTCTTCGGGGAAATAGTCCGCTTGGGCTTGGAGCAGCCTGCGGAAGATGAAGTCTGCTAAGTTTGCGGCTTCTACTACGCTGAAGTCGTCGTCGTGATACAGACGTGTGATACATGGTTCGCCTTCTTGGCGGTAATCGAATGCGTAGTAATCGCCATTGCCAGCTCCGGCAAAGGCGATGAGTTTGCCACGGTATTCGGGTTTCAAACTCATCCATTCACTGTCGTCGCATAGCTGTTCGTTGATTCCATTCACTGTCGTCGCATAGCTGTTCGTTGATTCCCTGCAATTCGTCGGCGTGAGGCAGTTCAAATTCCGAGCCGACCAGCAGTAAAGGCGGATATTCGAGCAACTTGGGAAAGGTTTCGCTATACCATTTGCTACCCAATTCGCCCCAGTCCAACATACCGTCGGCAGCGAGGCGTTTGTATAGGTTGGGCAGGGAGATGCCGTATTGCGTTTCGGTTTGGCTGATGAAATCCTGATAATTCATGATGTTTCCTTTGCTAGATTTTGGTTTTGAACTTCATTGAAGCCGCGTTTTCAGACGACCTTTTTCCTTTCTCATTTTACCGTCTGCCGTTTAAATAAGGCCTTGCCTGAAGGATGACGAGTTTACCGCCTGCGAAAGCCCATTCGATGTCTTGTTCGCCGTTGCCGAAAAGCTGTTTGATTTGCTGTCCGGCTTGGTCGAGGCGGCGGATTTGGTCATGATTCATGACGTTGCCGGCGGTTATCGGTACTTCCCTGACGCCGCCGTTTTCATCCAGTTGCAGCGCGGTGGTTTCGTTGGAGGAGCTGAGGCGTTGTACGGCGTCGTTGCGGCGGTTGTAAACGGCTTGTTCCGCCACTCGTTTTCCTTCGACCACGCGAATACCCAGCCCGCGTTTGGCGGCGATGTAGGAAGTGTTTTTCTGCGCGGTATCGTAGGGATTGACGGTAACGAGTACGCCGGAGAGGTCGGCATTGATGCTTTGCTGGACGAAGACGCTCATTTTCACACTGTCGTGCGGCAGTCCGGCGATGCGGCGGGCTTCGTACGCGCTGTAATTGAAGACGGAAGCCCAAGACTGTTTCACTGCTTCTGCCAGCGCGTTTTCGCCGGTTACGTTCGGCACGGTGGTGTACAGTCCTGCGCCGCTGAAATTCGGCAGGTCTTCGGAATTGGACGAGCTGCGGACGAACACGCCTTTGCTGTTTAATTGGCTGCGCCATTGTTCCGCCCATGTGCGTTTCCATTCGGACGGGATTTCGGCATCGGTGATTTTTTTCTGCAAGGCGAGCAGGGCGGTGCGGCGTTTGCGGTTGTCGCCGCCGCTTTGCGTTTCGATTTGCGCCAGTGTTGCCGCGTTGATGCCGAGTTTGTCCATCATGGCGCGGTAGTAGGCGAAGGGGATGCAGAATCCGTCGGGGACGTTGCTGTCTGCGATATGGGCGCGGATATGGCCGAGGTTGGCGGCTTTGCTGCCGCAGTAACGACTGTCTTCACGGCGCAAGTTGGCAAGCGGCCGCAGGCTGTAATCGGTAGTGTCGGGCTGCGGCAGGGAGAGGTCGTCTGAAAAGGTTTTGGCGGCTGTGTTTCGGTTGGTTTGGGCGACCCGGTATTGTTTTGCGTCTGCCTCCAATTCGATACGGCGGCCGATATAGGGCGCGAGGATTTTTTCGGCATCTTTGAGGTAGATGTTGGGAATGCCCCAGCCGCGCGCCAAGACGTTTACATGCGACAGCGCGGTGGACGGTTTTTCGCTGATGATGCCTGCTACGGGCGGCAACACCAGCGGCACTTCTTTCAAGATGATGATGTCGTCCGCACCGACATCGTAAAGGTCGTCTTCCTGAGTGATGACGCGCAATGTGCCTACCGCTTTCCCCCTATGCAACGGCAGATAGGGGAAATTCTGTATCAGGCTTTCTTGGGTTACGAAGGGGACTTTGCTTTGCGCGGCAACGGTTTCCTGCCACAGGGAATTGGTTTTGTAGCGCAGCGGGGCGAAGAAACTGTCTTTCAGACGACCTTCTGCCAATTTCAGCAATTCGGGCGTGATTTTGTCGCCTTCCCAAAATTCGTAAACGTATTCTTGAGTGCTGTTCTGCCAACTGATGGTGCCGAACAGGAAGCGGCGGTTCGGGCTGCGGTATTGTTCGAACAATTCTTTGCGCGTCGGCATCGGCTTCAAAATCTCGGCGAGATAGGTTTCGTGCAGACGGTATTTCGGCGTGTTGATGTAGTCGGTGCGGTTGTTGTCTTCGCGGTCGATAAGGAAGAGGACGTGCGGGATTTCGTATTCGCTGTCTTGTTCGTAAACGCGCGAAAGCAGGTCGAAATCGGCGCGGCTGCGGATGGCGGGCAGCGCGGGCGTTTGCGTTTTGACCGGCGTGGCGGCTTGGCGTTTGTCGGACTCAAAATAAGAAGGCTTGCGCGCGGTCGGCGCGGCGGTATCGGCGACTTCGGCATTGGGATGACAGGCGGCGAGCAGGAACAATAGGGAGAGGCAGACGCTGGTTTTCATGATAATGGCAACGAGAAAAAACGGATTGTAGCAAGAAAAGGTCGTCTGAAAACCCTGTTCAGGATGTTTCAGACGACCTTTTTCTTGACCCAACCCTTTCAAACCATCGCTTGATACAACGCAATCATCAGCGGCATGGTAATGACGCACAGCAGCGTCGTGATGCCGTAAATCGCGCTGGCTTTACGGGCGTTCTGACCATAAACCATCGCCATTTGGGTAACGGTGGACGCGGCGGGGCTGACGGTGGCGAGGAAGCTGATAAGGACGACGGTATCGCTGTGCCCGCCTAAGTGGGCAATGCCTGAAACTTTGACAAACACCAGCAGAATCAGCGGGATAAGCATCAGACGCAGGAAGGCGACGAGGTAAATCCGTTTGGAGAGGACGATTTCTTTGAGCGGCAGCGAGGCAATCAGCATTCCGGCAACGAGCATGGCGACCGGACCTATCATGCCGCCGACGGTGGCGAGCGTATTGTCGATGATGTGCGGCAGTTTGATTTGGAAGGCAAACATGAACACGCCGATAAAAATGGAAAGGATGTTGATGTTGGTGAGTACGGTTTTCCACGCAAGATTGCCGCGCCCGCAAAGCAGCAGGCGCAAGTGCGTCCAGAAAAGGAACATTTGGACGATGATGAAGCCACTGGTGTAAATCACCCATTGCGGTCCGAAAATGGACATCACCAGCGGGATGATAAGATTGCCGGAATTGGTGTAAACCGTGGCGGCGTGTTCAAGCGTATCGAGCTTGAACAGGGTTTTGAAAAGCCTGCCCAGCGCGATCAGCAGGATGTGGAACACGACCGCCAAGGCGACCGAGAGTTTCAACCCATCAATGATGTCGGGCGTGTTCTCGATTTGGAAAGCGTGAATCATCACCGACGGGCTGATGAGGTAGAGCGCGATGACGGAGAGCGTGCGGCTGTGTTCGGAATTCAGAAGCTTGGATTTCACCAACGCCATGCCCATCAGGACAATCAGGGTCAGCTCGGTGATTTTGCCGGCGAGGAGCAGAGCGGTTTCCATGAGTGTGGCACATTTGGAGAAAACGGAAATTTTACGCTTGCGCGCCAGTGCGGACAATGTATTCGGAACACGGTTTCAGACGACCTCACGCCCTGTCCTGTTCTCATTTAAAGTTAATCCACTATACGCACAGACACAGCGGGAATGGCAACGCATTGCCCCAAGTGGAATGTTGACAATTTTTCACCCGACAACAAGGCGTTTTCAGTATAATACCGCCCGCAAATTTTCCTTTTTTTTGAAAAGCATAAATCATGACTACTTCAAATCAAAATGTGCTGGAGCGCATATTCAATTTAAGCGCAAACGGCACGAATGTGCGCACAGAGCTGATGGCAGGTCTGACCACCTTCCTCGCCATGTGTTACATCATCATCGTCAATCCGCTGATTCTCGGCGAAACGGGCATGGACATGGGCGCGGTATTCGTCGCCACCTGTATCGCTTCCGCCATCGGCTGCTTCGTGATGGGCTTCGTCGGCAACTATCCGATTGCGCTCGCGCCGGGCATGGGCTTGAACGCCTATTTCACCTACGCCGTCGTCAAAGGCATGGGCGTGCCATGGCAGGTGGCTTTGGGCGCGGTATTCGTTTCCGGTATCATTTTCATTTTATTCAGCTTTTTCAAAGTGCGCGAAATGCTGGTGAACGCGCTGCCTATGGGTTTGAAAATGTCGATTGCCGCCGGTATCGGGCTGTTTCTGTCGCTGATTGCGCTCAAAGGTTCCGGCATCATCGTCGCCAGCGACGCGACTTTGGTGAAGCTGGGCGACATCCACCAACCTGCTGCGCTTTTGGTGCTGGCAGGCTTCGCCATGGTGGTGGCTTTGGGGCATTTCCGCGTCAAAGGGGCGATTATCCTGACCATTCTGGCAATCACAGCCATTTCCACCCTACTGGGCTTGAGCGATTTTAAAGGCGTGGTCGGAGAAATTCCGAGCATAGCGCCGACTTTCATGCAGATGGATTTCAATGGTCTCTTTAAAATCAGCATGATCAGCGTGATTTTCGTCTTTTTCCTGGTTGATTTGTTTGACTCCACCGGCACGCTGGTCGGCGTTTCCCACCGCGCAGGCCTGCTGGAAGACGGCAACCTGCCCCGCCTGAAACGCGCCCTGTTCGCCGACTCGACCGCCATCGTCGCCGGTGCCGCACTGGGTACGTCTTCAACCACGCCGTATGTCGAAAGCGCGGCGGGTGTGTCCGCAGGCGGCCGCACCGGTCTGACCGCCGTAACCGTCGGCGTATTGATGCTGGCGTGTCTGATTTTCTCGCCGCTGGTGCAGAGCATCCCCGGCTTCGCCACCGCGCCCGCGCTGCTCTACGTCGGTGCACAAATGCTGCGCAGCGCGCGTGAAATCGACTGGGACGATATGACCGAAGCCGCCCCCGCTTTCCTGACCATCGTGTTCATGCCGTTCACCTATTCGATTGCCGACGGCATCGCCTTCGGCTTCATCAGCTACGCCGTGATTAAACTTTTATGCAACCGCATCAAAGACGTGCCGCCTATGGTGTGGATAGTCGCCGTATTGTGGGCGTTGAAATTCTGGTTTATGGGCGGCTGATACCGTTTTCAGGTTAGCCGTTTCATTCCCGCAATAGCAAAAGGTCGTCTGAAATTTTCAGACGACCTTTTTTGGTTTTTAAGATGTAATGAATATTTGAAACTTCGCGCTATCGTTCCGCTCAAAATTCAAGGGCATCAGCCAATGCTTAAAACCATTCTTTCTTGCCGATAACATAAACTTGTTCAAATTCTTCCGGCGTACATTTCAGGTATTTAACGATGTCGATGATACAGAAAACAAAAACAATCATCGGACCAACGATAATAAACGAACCCAAAATACAAATCAACAGGTAGATAATACCGACTTTGTTTACGCCCAAATAAAATTTATGCACCCCGAAGCAACCTAAAAAGAACGCCAAAACAGAGGCAACAAGTCGTTTGTCATCGGTAATACGAGAGGATTGCAGAGGTGTATTTTCGGACATTTTTTTCTCCAAACGGATAGTCAATATTAAGAAAGTGTTTTTAAGTATAGCAGAATAATGATATTAATTTCACACAGATTTTATTTTTACTGCCCGCCTGAAACGCATCCTGTTTACCGACTCGACCGCCATCGTCGCCGATGCCGGCATATCTGATTTTCTCGCCGCCGGTGCAGAGCATCCCCAACTTCGCCACCGCCCCCGCGCTGCGTTACGGCGGCTGATGCCGTTTCCAGAGTTGATTCCACAATCGTTTATATTCGTCTCCGCAATAACAAAAAGGTCGTCTGAAAATTTTCAGACGACCTTTTTTTGGTTTTTAAGATGAAATAAATATTTGAAACTTCGCGCTATCGTTCCGCTCAATATTCAAAGGCATCAGCCAATGCTTAAAACCATTCTTTCTTGCCGACAACATAAACTTGTTCAAATTGTTCCGGCGTAGATGTCAGATATTTAAAGATGTCGAAGAGAGATAAACCGACAACAACTATCAAAGCAGGATAGACAAAAAACATACCCACCACACCAATCGCCAAATAGATGATACCGGCTTTGTTTAAGCCCAAATAGAATTTATGCGCTCCGAAGCAACCTAAAAATAACGCCAAAGCCGCGGCGATGATGCGTTTGTTGGTAGTAGGAAGGGATTGCAGAGGTGAATTTTCGGACATTTTTTCTCCAAACGGATAGTCAAAATTAAGAAAGTGTTTTTAAGTATAGCAGAATAATGATATTAATTTCATATAGATTCTATTTCTATTGAATAATAAACCTATAAAATTTCGTAAATTTATGTTACGAAAAACCTAATTTGCAGTTTAAATATGCGATTTCCTATACATTTTTAGCATATTATACTTACTACCTTTATTTATCTTTTCGATTTATCCGCATTTCTTAGCCAATCCGCCCCGCTTAAAGTTTCAGACGACCTCGATACTGCGTTTGACTCTGCCGCGCCTGTCTAGTTCAGATTTAAAAATGAAATAACACCAAACTCAGCGCAATCACCGCCATGCCGGACGTCAACCCGTAAACGGTTTCGTGTCCGTCGGAATAACGCTTGGCGGCGGGCAGCAATTCGTCCAACGCAAGAAACACCATCACGCCCGCAATCACGCCGAACACTGCACCGAACACGAAAGGCGATAAAAACGGCTTGAGCATGGTGTAGCCCAAAACCGCGCCCAAGGGTTCGGCAAGCCCTGAAGCGAGGCAGGCGAGGACGGTTTTTTTGCGGTTGCGGGTGGCGAAATAAACGGGCGCGGCAATGGAAATGCCTTCGGGAATATTGTGTATCGCAATCGCAAGCGCCAGCGGCATCCCGACGGCGGGGTTTTCCAGCGTGGCGAAAAACGTTGCCAAACCTTCGGGAAAGTTGTGCGCGGTAATCGCAAACGCCGCCATCATGCCGACGCGGGCGATGTGGCGGCGTTTGTTTTCCTGAAAGGCGGGGTCGTGCGGGTCGAGCGTTTCATGCGGGTTCGGCACAAGGCGGTCAATCAGCGCAATCGATCCCATGCCCGCCAGAAAAGCCAGCGTCGCGGCGGCGAAGGCTTTGTCTTTGTCGTAAACCTGCCCGAAGGCTTCGCTGGATTTGTTGAAAATCTCCGTCAGCGACACATACACCATCGCCCCGCCCGCAAACGCCAAGCCAAACGACAATACGCGCGGGTTGGGCGTTTTGGAAAACATCACCAACCCGCTGCCCAATACGGTAAACAATCCGGCGGCAAGGGCAATGCTGAAGGCAGTGATGAGGTTGGTTGAGCTGATATCAGGCATCGTCTTAAGTCGTTAATACAATAAAGAAATCAGCCTAACATATTTTCCCTAATTAGAGAATAATTATTATTTTTATTTATATTGACAAGAACAATGTCGGATTAGAAATGTCGGCAAATATAGTGGATTAAATTTAAATCAAGACAAGGCGACGAAGCCGCAGACAGTACAGATAGTACGGAACCGATTCACTTGG
>JVVZ01000149.1:0-1053 GCA_001062585.1 Neisseria meningitidis | reverse complement strand
TCGTAGCAGAGGCGGATATGGCGGCCGTTGCGGTCGAGTTGGGCGACCAGTTGGAAAATGCCGCAGCCGGAATCGACTTCGGCAAACAGCAGCCGTGCACCGCCGTCGGGGGAGGCGATTTGATAGAGGTCGTCTGAAATCTGTGAAAAGAAGATTTGTTCGTAAGGATCAAAATAGGCGTCATCCAGACCGTAGGGGTCTTCCTCAGCGGAAGCAGGTCTTGGTGCGGCCTCTTCCTCATATAGATCGTCTTCATCTTCGTCGGCTGCGGAATAAGGCTCGTCCGCTTCGTCGCTGATATCCGGCAACGAAATTTCCCTGCCCTGCTCATCAATATAAAGGAAACCGTCGGCAGTCCGGACAAGACGCATGGAGAACGGCAGCGACCAACCTTGTCCCAGCCAGCCGTTGCCTATTTGGTCGGAATAGTAGCTGCGCTGCCAAACAAGGGGAAGCGGGGAATCGAAGGCAAAGTCGGTCTCGGTATCGTCAAATAGGACTTTGATACCGAGCACTGCATTTACGGGGTTACCGATAGCAGCAGCTACCTTACAAGGAATACAGTGGCCATGACCCGAGGTAACCACCCCACCATCGAAGCCCATACCCATGCCGCCGCTAAAACCACTGACCATTTTACGGGAAGGCGGTTTGGGGCCAGGCTGACCGGGTATCATGGACGCAAGGGAAACCAGTTCGGATATGGCATCAACTGCATCGGCTGCAGCAGAATCAGGCGCAACTATGGAAAGGGCAGTAGAAGCAACATCGGCAACCATCTCTATCACATCCACTGGTCCGGCTGCATTGGTCAGCGGCTCAGGTGGATTGGCAGAGCCTTGAGACACCATGGCTGGTGCTTCAGGTTTGGGGATGAGAATACCGAAAGTATTACCGAAAGAGGCCATGGGTTTACTCCCTCCGTCGAGATTCTATTGATATTGAAATGGAAAACCTAAGTTGCTTACAGATTTACAAGTTTGGATCAAAATCGCTTTTGAATATATAGTGGATTAAATTTAAATCAGGACAAGGCGACGAAGCCGCAGACAG
>JVVZ01000148.1:0-211 GCA_001062585.1 Neisseria meningitidis | reverse complement strand
CTACGGCTACGACCGCACCGGCAACCTGACCCACAGCACCGACCAGCGGACGGGCACGACGCATTTCGAGTACGACAGACTGGGCAGGATTACCAAAGCCGGTAACGAACTGTTCGCCTTCGACCCCGCGCACAATATCCTTTCAGACGACCTCAATGCCATCCCCGACAACCGCCTGAAAACCTACAACGGCACGACCTATTACTACGAC
>JVVZ01000147.1:0-8597 GCA_001062585.1 Neisseria meningitidis | reverse complement strand
GTACGGCGTTGCCTCGCCTTAGCTCAAAGAGAACGATTCTCTAAGGTGCTGAAGTACCAAGTGAATCGGTTCCGTACTATCTGTACTGTCTGCGGTTTCGTCGCCTTGTCCTGATTTAAATTTAATCCACTATATCAGGATGAAACCTTATTCGTTCCCCCGAAAAATTTCAGACGCCCCCTTCATCTCAAAAGGTCGTCTGAAACAGACAAAGCGGTTGGTTTGAACCTGTCTTTCTGTGTTCAAAAAAACAAGTTCAACCCAAACTTACGCTTCGCCTTCTGCCTGATCGGCTGCCTCCGTTGCCCTGGGCTCGGCGGCTTTGTAGAGGTAAACCGTTGCCAGCGGCGGTACTTTGACGGCGAGCGAGTTGGGTCTGCCGTGCGACCAGATTTCTTCGGTCTGCAGGATTTGTCCGGCGGATACGCCGCTGCCGTTGTAGCCGGGGTCGTCTGAATTGAGGATTTCGCGGTATTCGCCGGCTTCGTTCACGCCGAAGCGGTAGCTGTCGTGGACGACGGGCGTGAAGTTGCTGATGACGATGACGCGGTTGCCTTCGCGGTCGCGGCGTTCGAAGACGAAGACGGAATTGTTGCCGTCGTCGGCGACCAGCCATTCGAAGCCTTCCGGCCATTGGTCGAGCTGGTAAAGCGGCGCGGTGTCTTTATAGACTCGGTTCAAATCGCGCACGAAGTTTTGTACGCCTTTGTGCCAGCCGCCTTCTTGGTCGAGCAGGAACCAATCCAGTCCTTCGTTGTAGTTCCACTCTCTACCTTGAGCGAACTCGTTGCCCATAAACAGGAGTTTTTTGCCGGGGAATCCGTACATGAAGCCGTAGTAGGCGCGCAGGTTGGCGAATTGCTGCCAGCAGTCGCCCGGCATCCTTCCGAGCAGCGAGCGTTTGCCGTGTACGACTTCGTCGTGCGAGAGCGGCAGGACGAAGTTTTCGCTGTATTGGTACATCATGCCGAAGGTCATTTTGTTGTGGTGGTATTTGCGGTTGATGGGGTCTTCCATCATGTAGCGCAAGGTGTCGTTCATCCAGCCCATGTTCCATTTGTAACTGAAGTTCAAGCCTTCTTGACGGGTTACGTTGGCGAACGAGGTGGATTCTTCGGCGATTTCGGTGGCGGAGGGGACGACCTCTTTCAGCATGGTGTTGGTATCGCGCAGGAAGGCGATGGCTTCGAGGTTTTCATGGCCGCCGTATTGGTTGGGTATCCATTCGCCGTCTTTGCGCGAGTAGTTGCGGTAAATCATGGAGGCGACGGCGTCCACACGGATACCGTCGAAACCGAAACGCTCTATCCAATACAGGGCATTGCCTTGCAGGAAATTTTTGACTTCGTTCCTGCCGAAGTTGTAAATCAGGGTGTTCCAGTCTTGGTGGTAGCCTTCGCGCGGGTCGGCGTGTTCGTACAACGCGGTGCCGTCAAACTTGGCAAGCCCGTGGTCGTCGGTCGGGAAGTGTCCGACCACCCAGTCGAGGATGACGCCAATGCCTTCGTCGTGGGCGACTTTAATCAGGGCGCGCAATTCGTCGGGCGAACCGAAACGGCTGGTCGGCGCATATAATCCGGTCGCCTGATAGCCCCACGAGCCGTCAAACGGATATTCGGAAACGGGCAGGAATTCGATATGGGTGAAGCCCATGTCTTTGACGTATGCGACCAATTCTTTGGCGAGCTGTTCGTAAGTCAGCCAGAAGTTGTTTTCGGGATTGCGTTTCCACGAACCTAAATGCACTTCATAAATGCTGATGGGCGCGTCAATGGCGTTGGCACGGGCGCGGAAGTCGGGTGCTTCCACTTTTTCCGGCAAACCGCGCACGACAGACGCCGTATTCGGACGCAACTCTGCGCCGAAGGCATACGGGTCGGTTTTTTGTCGTACATTGCCGTTGGCATCGCGGATTTCAAATTTGTAGAGGGCGTTGAGTTTGACGGCGGGGATGAAGATGTCCCAAATGCCGTTGTCGCGGTGGAAACGCATGACGTGGCGGCGGCCGTCCCAGTGGTTGAATTCGCCGATGACGGACACGCGCTGCGCGTTTGGCGCCCATACGGCAAAGCTCACGCCTTTCACGCCGTCCGCTTCGGCAAAATGCGCGCCCAAAGTTTCATAAGGACGCAGGTGTTTGCCTTCCGCCAGCAACCAAGAATCCATATTTTTTAAGGCAGAGCCGAAGCGGTAAGGGTCTTCTTCACGCACAGGCTCGGCATCTTCGGCATAACGGACGTTCAACGCATAATCGGGCGCGCCTTCGGGCAGCACGGCAACAAAGAATCCGCGTTCATCGACTTTTTCAGACGACGTGATCAGTTCGCCGCTCTCACGGTTGACAATATCCACGCCCCAAGCGTTCGGAATCAGAGTCCGTACGACCTCGTCGCCTTCGGCAAGGCGGTGTCGTCCCAAATAGGCGAACAAATCGCTGTGGGTGGCAAGAAACAGGCTTTCGACCGTGTCGCGTTCGACTTGGTCAAGCTCGTGATAAGGCTTCATCCGGCTGTTTTTCTTCATGCGTACCTCTCCAATCATGGCAAGTTGGCCGCCCATCAGGCGGTTGTGGGGAAAATCTTCAAGCGCGACGGGCATTTTGCGCGCCCAGTTGGGATAACCCTCGGAAACGCCCGGCACATTCAAGTTGTCGCTCATGCCCAGCAGGTTTTCCAGCTGCACCGCATACAGTTTGCTGCGGCTCATGGCGGCATACCGGTGCAAGGCGGTTAACAGCGTTTCATCAATTTCAGACGACATCTCGGCGTCGGCAGGCAGGCAGTCTGCGTGTTTCAACTTATCGAACAAATCCGCCTTATCGTGTTCGCGCGCTTCTAAGGTCGTCTGAAAAGTTTCCGCATCGGGAATCGTACCCAAGCGGAACATCAAATCCAAATCCTTGCCCGCCCAATAGCCTGCCAAGGGCGCGACATCGTGCGTACTGACCACCGTAATCGCCTGTTCGGGATATTCTTCGGGCAATTCAAAGCCGTGCCAGCCTTTGCTGAAATACACGACCTTATACGAAAACACTTGATAGCGGTTCAGCAAATAACGCGCTTGGTCGGGTACTGTCCCCAAATCCTCGCCGATGACCACGCATCGATTCCGCCGGCTTTCCAAAGCCAGGATGGCAAACATCACATCCGCGTCGTAATGCACATACGCGCCAAAGTCCGCCGTCTTGCCCGCAACCCACCACAGACGGCACAAAGCCATCACATGATCGATGCGCAAGATGCCGTAAAGCCGCATATTTTCACGCAAAAGGCGGACGAACTTCTCATAGCCCGTGTGCTTCAACATCATCGGATTGAGCGGCGGCAAATCCCAGTTTTGCCCCGTCGGGCTGAATGGATCGGGCGGCGCACCGACCGCCATATCCATGCAGTAATCGGCGCGGTTAAGCCAAGTGTCCGCGCTGCCGCGTGCTACGCCGACCGCCAAATCGCCGTAAATCCCCAGCTTCACGCCGCGCGCCGCAGCCGCCTCGTTCACTTCGCGCAACTGCTCCGCGCAAAGCCATTGCAGCCACATATAAAAACGGATTTCGCGGCGATGACCCTGTGCAAATCTTTGAACTGCCTCTCCATGCGGATCATGAAACTCCGCCGGCCAAGACAGCCAACCCACTTCGCCGGAGCGGTTGTAATACTGATCCAACGCCTCAAACAAACCGAAGCCTTCCAAAGCCCAGCCGCGTTCTTCGACAAAGGCGTCAAATGCCGCCCGCTCTTGTTCGGCGGCTTCGCATCCGTCGTTTTCAAACGCGTCAAACGCCCTCTGCAAAGCATCGCGCTTGAACGCCCAAACCGCCGTATAAGCGACGGTTTCCGTAATCCGCAACGCCGCAATGCGCTGGCAGATATTCGGCTGCTTGAGCCAGTTTTTCAGCTTTTCGTTGTAAGAGAACGCGCCGACCTTTTCCACATCCAGATAAATCGGATTGAGCCATTCGCGCGAAGACGGGCTGTACGGGCTGGCAAAAGCAGGCTTGGCACTGAAAAGCGCGTGCAGCGGATTGATGCCGACGAAATCCAGTTGCTTATCCGCCGCAAACGCCATCAAATCGAGCAAATCGGTGAAATCCCCGATGCCCCAGTTCCGTTGCGAACGCAGGCTGTACAAATGCGTCGTCAGCCCGTTCATGCGCAAACCGTGTTCCAGCATTTTCGGCTGATAAACCGACTGCGGCGCAACCACCAGCCGCACCTTGCGAACGCTGCCTTCCACTTCCGCAGACAAAGTGTAATAGCCGCAAGCCAAAGCCGGCAGCGCCACCCAAAGCGCGCCTTCTTCGCCATGATTCAACGCCAAAACCTGCCGTCCGCCCGCTTCGTCTTCCAAGCAAACTTCAGCCGCACCATGAAACTCAGCAGGCAGTTGTAAAGATTCCCGACCGTTTTCATGCGCGACCAAAGTATCCGTATAAAGGTCGTCTGAAAAACCGTCCTGCTGCAAAGCCTTAATAATCCCTTCCAAAACCTCGGGCTTGGTCGCATGATACATTCCACCGATGTCGTGGAAACCCAAATCAATACCCAAGCCCAGAGCCTGCTCTTCCAAATGTTCGCTCATGACACAATTCGCCTATTTACAATAAACCGAATCTTAATATAAATAAGATTGAATGTTTCCCATAATTCAGAGAAAACAACCGTTCAGACCAGAATTTCCCTGCTTAGTTTGACTTATCCCAAAATTTTGATTGATGACTCTAAAGACATGCTGACAAAACGGCGGGAAAATTTCTATTATCATAATATTCTAAATAGCAGCCATCTTTTTCGTTGTTTCTGCAGCAAACCTAAGTATTTCTCATTTAATCTCTGAAATTCGTTTTTCGTAAGATTTAAATAAGTTTTCCAAGTAATAATTTATCGAGGAACCTCTATAAAACCCAATATTGTCATACAGTTTCATTGCAAAAAACGATTTGATTTGTTTCTTTCATATATGAAATAAATTCCAAAACATTCGTTAACATACTTTTTTGAATTACGACAGAAGTTTTAACTTGTAAATTCCATAAGATTAAAATAATATACAGAAAATTTTTCACCAGCCCTTCTTTTCATCTGAGATTATTACCTATGTTAAAACAAGCTATTTTACTGACTGCTCTGATTGGTGCGCTTACCGGCTGTACTTACGGCCATATGCACTACTCACCATCCTATGAACAAGAAGCTACCATGCGTGCCGACTCCCGCCGCGTTCAAGCTGACGAACGCGCAGAACGTGCAGAGCGCCGCCGCGAGCGCCGTCAAGAAATGATGGATGAAGCCGACGCTATCAACCGCGCCAACCGCAACAACCGCATCTACATCCTTCACTGATCATCGGTCCTTACGGATTATTGGATTCCTAATACTTATATTTCAAACAGGTAACATCATGAAAAATAAAATCGCAGCCCTGCTCCTGACTTCTTTCGTTATCACCGGTTGCTCTGCGCCCGGAGGCTCCGTAGGCGATTTGGCTATTGGTAGCGACTCTGCAGCCATCAAAGCAGGCCGCAACCGCGAATCTGCACAACTCTCCCGTGCCGAGCTGGAACAACACCGCCGTCAACGTACCAATGTTTCAGAAGAGCTGGCATTGGAACGTGAAAAACGCCAAGACAAACGTGACCAAGTCAACGGTGCAATGGGTACCGCAGCCAATGCAGTCGGCTTGATTGGCGGTATCGCAGGTACTGCCGCTTTGATCAAAGCTTGGTTCTAGTTTAGCAGGTATTCGTAAAAAACGACCGGTACAGCGTATCGGTCGTTTTTCTTATTCTCGGCTTCAAAGGCTAATTGAGTTTAAACTTTCTAAATACCGCAGTTTAAACTCGTCCATCCTTTATAAAGTCCTAGACAAAACCCAAAAGGTCGTCTGAAAACCCAAAACCAGTTTTCAGACGACCTTTATCTATTCAATACCATCAAGCCGCTTTGCGGTGGTAATGCCGTAGCGCGTGTTCTTTGCGCCGTCCGCTTGAGAAGGCGGATACACGCTTCAAATAGCCGATGACGCGGGTGCCGTAGTCGATGTCGTGCGAACCGCAGGCGGAACAGGCGTGCAGGGTACGTTTATCGATATGGCCGCATTCGTTGCAGATGGTGATGCGCACGTTCACGCAGAAGTAGTTGCAGCCGGTTTGCGCAGCGATGTCCAGCAGCGAGCGGTAGCCGGATTCGGGCAGGGCTTCGTCAAGGTTCAGGTGCAGCGCAGAGCCGCCGTCGAGCCAGTCCACCAGTTCTTTACCGTGCAGCAGGAATTTGTCGAGCGCGTTGATTTCTTCGTCTTCGACAACGTAGAAATAGGAATTGTAGCATTCGCGGCTGACTTTGTAGCCGTCGGCTTTGTCCCATTTTGCGTTTTTCACGCCGAGGTTTTCGGCGGGAACAAACTCGGTGTTGAATTTCACGCCGTAATGCTTGCTGGCGGCTTGGTTGGCTTCGAATATGGTTTTCAGACGACCTTGGACGAAATTGATGTAGTCGTCGTTGTAGCCGACTTTGATGCCTTGCGATTCGGCGGCTTCCGCCATGCCGTTGATGCCGATGGTGAGGAACTGTTTGTCCAGCGTGATGAAGCCTGCATCGTAAACGGGCAGCATTCCGGCGGCTTGGTATTCTTCCATCAGTTTGCGGTAGGCGTATTGGTATTTGTGGATTTTGGCGACTTCGGCGGCAAGGTCGCGCCCGTCTTGCTCCAACCGGTTCATGTTGATGGTGATGACGTTGATGGAACCGGTCGCCACGCCGCCCGCGCCGAGGGTATAGCTGAAAGTGCGGTCTTCAATGGCGTTGCGCAGGCGGCAGCAGGAAGCCAACGAGTCGGGATTGTCGGAAAGATAAACGAAGAAGGAATTGCCTTCCGCCAACTCTTTCGCCATTTCGTCGGCGAACACGGTGTCTTTGCATTTGCCGCCGTCGGTCAGCATCGCAGCGGTCACGACGGGAAAAGTCAAAACGGCTTTGGTGCGTTCCTGATTGAACCATTTGAGGAAGAAGTTTTGCAGCTTCGCTACGCTCGCCCAAACCGGTTTGCTGAAATCGGGGAAGACGAAATCGCCGAACATTGCATCGAAATAGTATTGATCGTAAACGGAAATATTCCAGAATACGCTCTGATAACCGCGCGCGGCGGCGGGCTGGTTGATGCTGTACACCACCTGCTGCATATGGTTGGCGATTTCTTTACCGTGGGTTTCCAAATAATCGTCGCCGTAGTCTTTGCGGGCGAAGTAGTCGAAATAGGTCAGAAATTCCACCGTTGCCACCGCGCCGGCAAACTGCGCGCTGATGGCAAACACAAGGTTGATAAACGAACCGCAAAACGACGCCAAATGCTGCGGCGCCTTGGATTCGCCGCCGAGTTTGCTTAACCCGTCGAGCAGGAAGGGATACAGCGTAACCGACACACAATAAGGCTTGAGGCTGGTTTCGTCGTGCACATAAATCTCATGCGCCTCAATCTGGCGGATGTATTCGTCGGCAACGGATTGGTCGAAAATTTCGGCAATTTTGCGCGACACCTGGGCGCGGTTAATCTGCACGAAAAAGTCTTTCATGATTTCCGCTTCCATCGTGGCGATGTTTTTCTGGGTAACGTTGGCGTTGGCGTCTATTTTCGAGCCGTCCGCCGCGTTTTGCGCGCTGATGTAGTCATGCATGAATTGCAGTTTGCCGTTTAACTGTTCGGGATGCAGCCGAATCATGTTAAGTCCTCCTGTGTGGGTTGGATAAAAAGCCTCAGGCCGTCTGAAAAGCGGCCGCCTGCGACTGAGTCGTAATCGGGATGATTTTGGACGCGGGTTTGTCTTTGATAAACAAGCGGTTCAACACCTCGCCCGTGCGCAAATCGATAAACTTCTGATTGGTTGTCGGGCTGTCCAAGCCGCCCAACTCCATCTGCCAACGGCCGGTTTTCAGATACGTCAGATAAGGCAGGATGCCGTCTGAAACCGCCTCCAGCTCCTCACGCTCCAAACCGGTGTACAAACAGGCTTTCAACCCTGCCTGCGTCACGATGCCCAACATTTTCTGCAAGGCTTCCGGCTGCCATTCCCCGCCCATAAACAACACACAGCTAATCAGCCCGCGATAGCGTTTCAGACGGCCCCTCAAATAATCCTCGGTCAATTCCGTGCCGATGCCTTCTTTCCACGCATCGGCACTATGACAACCTTTACAGCGCAGCGGGCAGCCTGAAAACAGAAACGCCAGCGACACCTCACCCGGCACTTCCTGCCATACGATTTGCTCGATTGTGAATTTCAATGCCGCCATGACTTGCTACTCATAAATACAATATATGGTGCGAATTAAATCACAAGAACACAAGATATGGTATTTTTATTTAACAATGCAATAAACCGATATGATAGTTTTTAATAATTCACTATATTAAAAATCCAAATCAAAAAGCAGTTTAAATATAAAAAAGCCGTACTCGGGAAACACGCTTCGCATTTCCCAATACGGCTGTTACGCCCATCACGCTTTTTTAAAATTTATAGTGGATTAACTTTAAACCAGTACGGCGTTGCTTCGCCTTGCCGTACTATCTGTACTGTCTGCGGCTTCGTCGCCTTGTCCTGATTT
>JVVZ01000146.1:0-7803 GCA_001062585.1 Neisseria meningitidis | reverse complement strand
CTGTACTGTCTGCGGCTTCGTCGCCTTATCCTGATTTAAATTTAATCCACTATACGTTTTCAGACGACCTTCCCTATCATGCTATTCCCCAGAATCCTTTCAGCTTCGACGCTTCGCAAGCTGCAATCCCATCTTAAAAAAGGCGGCTTGGTCGCCTATCCTACCGAGTCCTGCTACGGCATAGGCTGTATCCCGATCTTGCCTAAAGCACTCAACCGACTGATTCATCTGAAAAAAAGACCGCAACATAAAGGTATGATTGTCATTGGTAACCAATTGGAGCAATTACAGCCCCTGCTCCAGAGGTCGTCTGAAAACATTCAAACCATGCTCAGGAACGAATGGCCTGCGCCCAAAACCTTTCTGCTTCCTGCGGCTGCTGACGTTTTACCCACATTGCGCGGAAAAGGACGCAGCAAACTGGCGGTCAGGGTTCCTGCCCATGCAGGTGCCCGCCGCTTGTGTCAGGCTTTGAGAACATCTTTGGTCTCGACTTCGTGCAACCGCGCAGGCAAACGCGCTTGTAGAACGGAGCGGGAAGTAAGAAGGCAGTTTGGGAGGAATGTATGGGTGGTCGGCGGTTTAATCGGCAAACAAAAGTTGCCGAGTCAGATTATTGATGGGGAAACAGGTGTTCGTTTGCGTTAGAAATCGGATGGGTGGGATGATTAGGAATTATGCTTTGAACCGATAAACCACTCATTTGAGAAAATGTGGATAATCCTGAATATAACTTTCTCAAAAAAACCAAAAAGGTCGTCTGAATCCCCATATTCATGGTTTTCAGACGACCTTTTGATTTGACTATCTTGTGGATAAGTATGTAGATAAGTTGAGTATTAGAGCTTGCTGCCGCATACGGCTTCAAATTGTTTTTCGGTAATCGTACCGTTCATCACGCTCATCGGGCGGATATTTGTCGCGGTGTAGCTGTGTTTGGAAATTTCTTTGCCGTGTTCGTCGAGGAGCTGTAAAGCGGTCAGGCGGTAGGTTTTGTTGGTGCAATGGATTTCCCAGTCGCCAATGGCAGTTTTGTAGGCAGGCGTGTTGACGAAACGTTCTTCTTTCATCTTCGATACGGTTTTTCTATCGCGGAAAGTGACCAAAGTACCGTTTTTCTTGATGCTGTTTTTATCAATCGCCACCTTGATATTGCCGTCGGAAATCGTGCCGATGTTGTCCCAGTTGCCGCTGACGCCACCGCTTGTGGTCGTAGTCGTTTGACAGGCGCTCAGAAGCAGGGCTGCCGATAAAGTCGAAATAAGGGAAAAGTGTTTGATGTTCATAAGTTTCGGGTGCTTAGGATAAATTATTAGACTGCCGTATTATGCGCGAAGACGGCGGGGCAGTAAATCGGCTTTGCAAAGTCTTAAAACCGCCAAAAAATGAAAAGGTCGTCTGAAAACAGGTTTTCTAGTCGATTGACTGGAAACCAGTATGCCACCGCTTTGCCTGAGATTAAAGAGAACGGTAACGCATTGAGTAAACCAGTTTCCCATATCTGTATTGTCGGTAGTTCCGCCATCTTGTCTCAATCAAAAATCAATCTGCGATACCCAACCAAGCATAATCCGTTTTCAGACGACCTCATGTGGACAACTCAAATATCCCCCATGCAGGCAGTGTCTAAAACCGCTAAAATAACGCTTTTCCCTTCCTACGGAACCATCATGCCCCAGCCTTCCGCCCAACAGATTTTGCACGAAGTATTCGGCTATCCCGAATTTCGCGGCAAGCAGGAGGCTGTCGTCAATACATTGGCAGGCGGCGGAAGCCTGTTGGTATTGATGCCGACGGGCGGGGGCAAGTCGTTGTGTTACCAAATTCCCGCACTGATGCGCGAAGGCGTCGCCATCGTCGTTTCGCCGCTGATTGCCCTGATGAACGACCAAGTGGCGAGCCTGCACGCCGCAGGCATAGAAGCAGCAGCGGTCAACAGCAGCACAACAGTGGAAGAAGCCCGCGAAGTGGCGGACAAACTCGCCCAAGGTCGTCTGAAACTGCTCTACGTCGCACCGGAGCGGCTCGTTACCGACCGTTTCCTGCGTTTTCTCGATCAGCAAACCATCAGCCTTTTCGCCATAGACGAAGCGCATTGCGTCAGCCAATGGGGGCACGATTTCCGCCCCGAATACCAGCAATTAGGGCTGCTTGCCGAACGCTATCCGCAAGTGCCGCGCATTGCCCTGACCGCGACCGCCGATGCGGCGACCCGCGCCGACATCAAACATTTCCTCCATCTCGAAGACGCGCCCGAATTCATCTCCAGCTTTGACCGCCCGAATATCTATTATCAGGTTATCGAAAAAAACAACGGCAAAAAGCAGCTTCTCGACTTCATCCGCAAAGAAATGGAAGGGCAAAGCGGCATCGTCTATTGCCTCAGCCGCAAAAAAGTCGAAGACATCGCCCAATTCCTCTGTGAAAACGGATTGGACGCAATTCCCTACCATGCCGGCTTGAGCATGGAAGTGCGCGAAGCAAACCAACGCCGTTTTACCCGCGAAGACAACATTATCGTCGTCGCCACCGTTGCCTTCGGTATGGGCATAGACAAACCGGACGTGCGCTTTGTCGCTCATCTCGATATGCCCCAAAGCGTCGAACATTTCTACCAAGAATCCGGCCGCGCCGGGCGGGACGGGCTGCCTGCCGTGAGTTGGCTGTGTTACGGGCTGAACGACTGGGTATTGCTGCGCGAACGCATCGCCGAAGGCAACAGCGACGAAGTGCAGAAACAAATCGAAATGCAGAAGCTCGATGCCATGCTTTCCGTCTGCGAAACCGCCGCCTGCCGCCGCGTCCTCCTGCTCAAACATTTCGGCGAAGAATCCGCCCCTTGCGGCCATTGCGACAACTGCCTGCATCCGCCCGTACGCTTCGATGGTACCGTCCTCGTACAAAAGCTCCTCAGTTGCGTGTATCGCGCCGGACAACGCTTTGCCGCCGGCTATATCACCAACCTTCTGCGCGGTAAAAGCGACGACTGGATACGGCGCAACGGCCACGACAAACTCTCCACCTTCGGTATCGGCAGCGGGCAAACCGACAAAGAATGGCGCAGCGTCATCCGCCAGTGCATCAGCCTCGGCTACCTCACCGTCAACACCGCCCAATATCAGGCATTGCAACTGACCGAAGCCGCAAAAAAAGCCCTCAAAGGCGAAACCGAAGTCATGTTGCGCCCGTTGCGCCGCGAAAAAGCCGCCACTCAAAAGCCCAAAGACAACTGGCTGCGTACCGAACGCGAAGAACGCCTATGGCAGGCATTGCGGCATTGGCGGCAGCAGCGCGCCCATGCCGAAGAAGTCCCTGCTTACGTCGTCTGCGGCGATAAAACCCTGCGCGACATCGTCGAAAAAATGCCGCAAACGCTGGGAGATTTGCATCAAATCTACGGTTTGGGTGAGGCGAAAATCAACAAATTCGGCATCGACATACTCAATGTCTGCGGGAACGCAGCCGAAAACCAAAGCGGACAAACGAGCAACGAAGAACCCCTATTTACCCCCCAAACCGAGCGCGAACAGCAATTACAGCAAAAGCTTGAAACTTGGCGTGCCGAGCAGGCAGCCGCCAAACAATGCGCCTTGGGCAAAGTCCTTTCCAACATCAGCCTGACCGACCTTGTCGTCTTCACGCCCGCCGAAGAAGCCGACTTGCTCGGTATCTACGGCATCGGCAGCGAAAGAATTGCCCAATACGGGCAGGCAATACTCGACATCTGCCGCCCCTACGCAGACGGGCTTTCCGAGCCGAAACAGGCAGAACGCCATCTCGCCCGCCGCCTGTTCCAATGGTGTCTCGATACTGCCCGATATGAAGGTGGAGAGATGCACGCCGTCGCCAAAAAACAGACTTTACGCGCCATCGCCAAAGCCCGGCCGCAAACCTTGACGGCGCTTTCTAAAATAGAGGGCGTGAGCGGGGAATGGTTGGAGCAATACGGCGAAGAAATCATAGAAATCTGCACGGCGGATTGACCGTTAAAAAGACACAGAAAAAGGTCGTCTGAAAACCCTGTATAAAGGTTTTCAGACGACCTTCTGAATATTAATATCATTATAAAACAATAACAAACAAAATTTTTTCAATTTACCTGTAAGCATTCTCAAGCTGCCACGTCTAATCGGGCATGAAATGATTTTATGAAACGGTTATCATGAAAATGAATACGACAGCCTCGTGGCAATCGGCTTTAGGCTTATTGGTTTTGCGCCTGTTTGCCGCTTACGAATTTTGGGAATCGGGCATGCAGAAATGGAACGGCGAAAACTGGTTTGCCGAAATCAACAACCAATTTCCTTTTCCGTTTTATCTGCTGCCCGACAGCATGAATTGGAACTTGGCGATGTGGGCGGAGCTGGTTTTTCCGGTTTTGCTGCTTTTAGGATTGGCAACCCGCCTGTCTGCCTTGGGATTGATCATTGTAACGGGGGTAGCATGGGCGGCAGTCCATGCGGGTGCGGGTTATAATGTCTGCGACAACGGCTATAAAATGGCTTTGATTTATATCGTGGTTTTAATCCCGATTCTGCTGCAAGGCGCGGGCTGTTTATCGCTGGATGCGCTGTTGAAAAAACGCTTCTGCCCGAAATGCCGCGTCGGAAATCAATAAAAAAGGTCGTGGAGCGGACTTTAAACGCGCCAACTCAAATTCTTAATCTGTTTAACTTGATACTTTAAAAAGGAAATCAATATGAAAAAAAATGTAGCCGCTGCCCTTGCAGGTGCTTTGTCTTTGTCTTTGGCTGCCGGCGTTGTTGCCGCTGACAAACAGGTAAGCAGCAAAGCAGGCGTTCAAAAATCTGCCCAAGGCTCTTGCGGTGCGGCTAAAGCTGCTGAAGGTTCATGCGGTGCCGCTGCTCCTAAAGCAGGCGAAGGCAAATGTGGCGAGGGTAAATGCGGTTCAACCGTGAAAAAAGCCCCCGCTAAAAACGCCAAAGCAGCAAAAGCCAAAGCTAAAGCAGTTGAAGGCAAATGCGGCGAAGGTAAATGCGGTTCTAAATAATTTAGAACAAAAAGCCGCATTTTATTGATAAATGCGGCTTTTTATCTGATTTTGACAGCAATTTCGTACCAAAACCGTCGGAACACCATCCAAAACGGAGCAACATCATGATTCAACACGCAGGCTTAGGCTACCGCCGCGACTTGGCGGAAGACTTCCTCTCGCTTTCAGACGACAGCCCGATACACTTTATCGAAGCCGCCCCCGAAAACTGGCTGAAAATGGGCGGCAGGGCGCGCAAACAGTTTGACCGCGTGGCGGAACGGCTGCCATTGGCGTTGCACGGATTATCCATGTCGCTGGGCGGACAAGCCCCGCTGGATACCGCCTTGATAGACGGCATCAAAGAGATGATGCGCCGTTACGATTGCACGTTTTTCTCCGACCATTTGAGCTACTGCCACGACGGCGGCCATCTCTACGACCTGTTGCCGCTGCCCTTCACCGAAGAAATGGTGCGGCATACCGCGCGGCGTATCCGCGAAGTGCAAGACCGATTGGGCTGCCGCATTGCCGTAGAAAACACCTCCTACTACCTGCATTCCCCGCTTGCCGAGATGAACGAAGTCGAGTTCCTCAACGCCGTTGCCCGCGAGGCCGACTGCGGCATTCATCTCGATGTGAACAATATCTACGTCAACGCCGTCAATCACGGACTGTTGTCGCCAGAGGCTTTTTTAGAAAACGTTGACGCAGGGCGCGTGTGTTACATCCACATCGCCGGACACGACGTCGAAACGCCCGAATTGTTGATTGATACCCACGGCGCGGCGGTTTTACCGACTGTTTGGGACTTGCTCGAACTCGCCTACACCAAGCTGCCGACCATCCCGCCCACCCTGTTGGAACGCGATTTCAATTTCCCGCCTTTTGCCGAACTCGAAGCCGAAGTCGCCAAAATCGCCGAATATCAAACGCGTGCCGGAAAGGAATACCGCCGTGCAGCCTGAAACCTCCGCCCAATACCAACACCGCTTTGCCCAAGCCATACGCGAGGGCGAAGCCGCCGACGGCTTGCCACAAGACCGCCTGAACGTCTATATCCGCCTGATACGCAACAATATCCACAGCTTCATCGACCGCTGTTATACCGAAACGCCGCAATATCTCGACAGCGGAGAATGGGGTCGTCTGAAAGAAGACTTCATCCGAGACGCGCGCGCCCAAACCCCCTATTTCCAAGAAATTGCCGGCGAATTTCTCCAATACTGCCAAAGCCTACCGCTTTCAGACGACTTCTTGGCACTGATGGACTTCGAACACACCCAACTGCTCGCCGAAGTCGCCCAAACCGACAGCCAAGCCTCGCCCGCCGATTCAGACGATTTGGCGTACACCCTTTCTCCCACCGCCTTTGTCCGCCGTTATCAGTATGACGTGACCGACGAGTTGCAGGTGGCGGAAACCACCGTTTTGGTGTGGCGAGACAGCGAAGACGACGTGATGTACCAAACCCTCGACGATTTCGACGCATTATTGCTGGAAACGCTGGCAGACACGCCCGCCTCCCTAAACGGTCTGCAAGCTATACTGGCAGAGTTCATGTCGTCTGAAAACGGCTGGCAGGATGCCTTAACGCAAAAATGGTCGGACTGGCTGGAACAAGGCATTTTGGTTGCCGCATCAGCCGAGGTCGTCTGAAATGATCGAATTGACGTAGTGGGCAGGAAATTCCTATAAAGGCACTATCGTACCCCCTTCCCGAAGGAAAGGGCAAAGATGGGGAG
The DNA here is from genome assembly GCA_001062585.1 of Neisseria meningitidis. Lineage (GTDB taxonomy): Bacteria > Pseudomonadota > Gammaproteobacteria > Burkholderiales > Neisseriaceae > Neisseria > Neisseria meningitidis_D. Next base: position 1,065 of record JVVZ01000146.1, on the reverse strand, counting down.
GAAATCGAAATATCGCCGGCTTTTGCCGTTTTCAGACGACCTTTTTTATATTGGGGGTAAAGACCCGCTAAAAGGCTTGGCAGGTCGTCTGAAAACGCGTAACCGGTTACTGAGAAACAAAAAAGCTACGTCAATCATTTATGTATTTGATGACACACATGCTCAGTATCAGCGTAAAATTAGAAATTCACAGCCATAATTCATTCAATGCTGATACATTATGTCCCTACCCGAATTGACCGACGCCGAGCTTGCCGAATCCCGCAAGCTGCTCCTGCGTTTCGCCCGTATCCAATTGCCCGACCGTCCCGATTTGGCGGAAGACCTTGTACAGGAAACTATGCTTTCCGCCTACCGTGCTGCCGAAGGTTTCAAAGGAGATGCACAAGTGGGCAGCTGGTTGTTTGCCATTCTGAAAAACAAAATCACCGACTGCCTGCGCCAGATTAAACGGCAGCGCGAAGTATTCGCCACGCCTGCGGAAGAAATGTTGGACGAAATCTTTGAAGAACGGTTTGCATCCGACGGGCATTGGACGGCGGACGGACATCCGCAAACTTGGGCCTCGCCCGAAAAAACGTTGGATAACAAAGAGTTTCGTGAAATCTTGCAAACCTGCCTCTACCAAATGCCTGAAAACACCGCCCGCGTGTTTACCATGAAGGAAATCCTCGGCTTCTCATCCGACGAAATCCGCGAGCAATGCGGCATCAGTATGTCCAACTACCACACCATCATGCACCGCGCCCGTGAAACCCTGCGCCAATGCCTGCAAATCAAATGGTTCGGCAATGCAGAACATGCCGGTTAAGCCCGTTAGGAAAACACGATGAACAAATGCCGCAAAACCGCCTACCTGCTCTCCAAAAAACAGGACGAAACCCGCCTGACCGTTCCCGAACGCGTTTTTCTGGGCAGCCACCTGTTGATATGCCCCCATTGCCGCGAATATAAAAAACAACTCGACCTTATTCATAAAGCCATGAAAAAGATGTTTTGAGGCTGGCGGATAAGGTATAGTGGATTAAATTTAAATCAGGACAAGGCGACGAAGCCGCAGACAGT
>JVVZ01000145.1:0-1306 GCA_001062585.1 Neisseria meningitidis | reverse complement strand
GTACAGATAGTACGGCAAGGCGAGGCAACGCCGTACTGGTTTAAAGTTAATCCAATATATTTGAAAATAAAAACCGCCCAATTTGGGCGGTTTTGTATAGTATTGATTTTAAAATGCAACGTAGTTTGCAGGGTTGACCGGTTTGCCGTTTTGGCGCACTTCAAAATGCAGTTGTGTACGGCTGGCGTCTGTATTACCCATGTTTGCGATGGTTTGACCGCGTTTGACTTGTTGTCCTTCGTTGACCAGCAAGCGTTGGTTGTGGCCGTATGCGCTCAGATAAGATGAGTTGTGTTGGATGATGACCAGGTTGCCGTAACCGCGCAAACCTGAGCCGGCATAGACGACTTTGCCGTCAGCAGCGGCAACGACGGGTTGACCGGCTGTACCGCCGATATCTACACCTTTGTTGCTGCCGCCGAAGTTGCTGATGACGTTGCCGACGGTCGGACGTTGCCATGTGATGCCGCTGACTGTGCGGGTACCGCCTGTGGAAACGGTCGGGGTGTTAAGCGGTGCGGGAGTCGGTTTGGGAGAGGCGGTGTGTGTCGGAGGAGGTGTCGGAACAGACGCAGTAGCGGCTGGGGCGCTGTAACCGTTCGGTTTGACGCGGAGGGTTTGTCCGACGCTGATGGTGTTGTCTGCCAAGCCGTTCCATGCGCGGAGGTTGTCTTGCGTAATTTGGTAACGTTTGGAAATGTTATAGACGGTATCGCCGCGCACTACGGTGTGTGTTGCAGCATTGATGTCCACCGGCGCGTAAGAAGGCGTGTAAGAGCCGGTAGGGCCGGAAGGGTAGTTGTTGTTGGCAGGAGGAGTGGAGGCGGGAGGGGTATAAGGGGCGTCGTTGTTGGCCGCATTGGTTTCGTAAGGCGCTGCACCATATGGATTGTTGGAGGCTGTATTTGCAGAACCGGAATTGCTGCCGGAATTGCCTACGACGACGGGCGCAGGTTGTTGGCTGGCACATGCGCTGAGTATGAGGGCGAGGGCTGCCGACCCTGCGTAAAATGCGGTTTTTTTCAACATGATTGGATGACCTTTATATCGGGTTGTTGTTTTATTGGGACATATCATAATAAAAATACGCCCTGTTCTCAAGTATTGCAGCCGTTAGTAACTGTTAAAGTGCCTGATTTTGACTGGTTCGCCTGTTTGAAAATCTGACGGACAGCGGGTAGGGGCTTAATGTAGGGTTTCATTTCAAAATAACTGTTTATAGTGGATTAACTTTAAACCAGGATGGCATTGTCTCGTCTTAGCTCAAAGAGAACGATTCTCTAAGGTGCTGAAGCACCAAGTGAAT
>JVVZ01000144.1:0-2102 GCA_001062585.1 Neisseria meningitidis | reverse complement strand
ACTGGATTTTGATTCCAGCATGCGAAGGTTCGAATCCTTCCTCCCCAGCCAAATAAGAGCGTGTAAGTTCCCTTACACGCTCTTTTATGTTGAAAATCAATGACAACGCAGAAAAACTTTGTTTTATAGTGATAAATTTGGATTGTGATGAGGCGTACCCGCGATATAACGCTGCAAATTTAATTCACTATGCCGTTCATTGTGCGTATAATACCGCTCGTAATGTCTTGGACATAGGCAGAGGGAAGCATGACGTTTTCTGAGCGGAAGTTAAACATAAAATCAGGTGAAAATATGGCTGCATACGACAGTTTGATGGTATTTACCGGCAACGCAAATCCGGAGTTGGCTCAACGCGTTGTCAAACACTTGGATATTTCGTTAGGCGAAGCCTCCGTATCCAAATTCTCAGACGGCGAAATTGCCATCGAATTGATGGAAAACGTCCGTGGTCGTGATGTATTTATCCTGCAGCCCACCTGCGCCCCAACCAATGACAACCTGATGGAAATCCTGACGATGGCCGATGCGCTGAAACGCGCTTCCGCCGGTCGTATTACCGCAGCAATTCCCTATTTCGGCTATGCCCGCCAGGATCGCCGTCCACGTTCTGTACGCGTTCCGATTTCCGCCAAACTGGTGGCCAATATGTTGTATTCCGCAGGTATCGACCGCGTTTTGACTGTCGATTTGCATGCTGACCAGATTCAGGGTTTCTTTGATATCCCTGTTGACAACATCTATGCCACTCCTATTTTGTTGAATGACATCAAACAGCAGCGGATTGAAAACCTGACCGTAGTCAGCCCTGATATTGGCGGTGTGGTCCGTGCCCGCGCTGTGGCGAAATCATTAAATGCCGATTTGGCAATTATTGACAAACGCCGCCCGAAAGCCAATGTGGCGGAAGTCATGAATATTATCGGCGACATTCAAGGCCGTACCTGTCTGATTGTGGACGACATGATTGATACCGCGAATACGCTGTGTAAAGCTGCCGTCGCTTTGAAAGAGCGCGGAGCAGAGCGTGTCTTGGCATATGCCAGCCACGCCGTATTCTCCGGAGAGGCAGTCAGCCGTATTGCCTCGTCTGAAATCGACCAAGTTGTCGTTACCGACACTATCCCTTTGTCTGAAGCGGCCAAACAATGCGACCGCATCCGTCAAGTGACGATTGCCGGCCTTTTGGCTGAAACGGTCCGCCGCATCAGCAATGAAGAATCCGTCTCATATCTTTTCAATGAAGAAGTGATGACAGGCAGCATGTTGCTGCCATAACCCCGAAGCCGTCTTAAGCTGGTCGCGGCCGATGACGGTAGTTTTATTTAATTTGGAGTATTTAACATGACTTATGAAATTCAAGCCTCTGTTCGTGAAGCACAAGGCACTGGTGCGAGCCGCCGCCTGCGTCGCGAAGGCCAAATCCCCGGCATTTTGTACGGTGAAGGTCAAGAGCCCGTTGCAATCGCTGTGGATCACAAAACTGTATTCTACGCATTGGAAAAAGAATCTTTCCACACTGCACTGATCAAACTGTCTCTGAACGGTGAAACCAAAGACGTTATCGTCCGTGATTTCCAAATGCACCCGTTCCGTCGCGAAGTTCAACATATCGACTTCCAAGCTGTTAAAGCCGACCAACCTGTACGTATCCGCGTTCCCCTGCACATTGTTAACGCTGAAAACTCTCAAGCCGTTAAACTGCAAGGCGGTCGCGTATCCCTGTTGAACACTACTGTTGAAGTGGTTGCTTTGCCTGCCAACATCCCTGCATACTTGGATTTGGACTGCACTAAAGTCGTTGCCGGCGACATCCTTCACCTGTCTGACATCCAACTGCCTGAAGGTGTAGAAAGCGTTTCTCTGAAACGTAACGAAAACCTGGCGGTTGCTACCGTTACCGGTAAAAAACGCTAATCATCGTTTCAATGATGATTTGAAAAAACTGCACTAGCAATAGTGCAGTTTTTATTTTGCAGCCGTAAGCTAATTGCTTGATAGGACTTCAATAAAAAAGCATTGCAATGGAAATTTGCAATGCTTTTTTGTTATATAGTGGATTAAATTTAAATCAGGACAAGGCGACGAAGCCGCAGACAGTA
>JVVZ01000143.1:0-255 GCA_001062585.1 Neisseria meningitidis | reverse complement strand
GTACTGTCTGCGGCTTCGTCGCCTTGTCCTGATTTAAATTTAATCCACTATACCGCGCTAAGGTGTGTCAGTACGTTGATCATCCGCAACGCCGAAGCGGCTGCCGTACCCGGTAAACACAGTGATGCAGCAGAACAGTATGGGTTTTCGCAGATAAAGCCCGCGTTACGGTTTGCGCTTGGTCTAAAGGTCGTCTGAAACGTGAACTGGCCCCCAAATCTTGGACACTCATAAAAGCCTTTTCAGGCGCTCTGT
>JVVZ01000142.1:0-1373 GCA_001062585.1 Neisseria meningitidis | reverse complement strand
CGGTTCCGTACTATCTGTACTGTCTGCGGCTTCGTCGCCTTGTTCTGATTTAAAGTTAATCCACTATATTTTTAATTTTTACGCAGATAAAATGTTATGGTATAACATTTTATTCCTTATTTTTCAAAAAGATAGGGTGTTGACACGGCGAAATGAAGGGGAGTATTCTCATTTACAGGAAAGGCGTTATCCCGCCCAACCGTTTACGGATTTCTTACGAATGCCAAGGAGAACACCATGAAGATGCAAGCAGTTGTTGTGAATCAAAATGTAGCAGGCGATGTAGAAGTTGTGGAACGCGAACTGCGCCCGTTGGAATACGGCGAGGCGTTGGTTGAAGTCGAATATTGCGGCGTGTGCCATACCGACTTGCACGTTGCGGCAGGCGACTACGGTGAAAAACCGGGCCGCGTGTTGGGACACGAAGGCATCGGCATCGTCAAAGAAGTCGCTCCGGGCGCGAACGCCCTGAAAGTCGGCGACCGCGTCAGCATCGCATGGTTGTTCCAAAGCTGCGGTTCGTGCGAATACTGTAATACCGGACGCGAAACCTTGTGCCGTTCCGTATTGAACGCAGGCTACACCGCCGACGGCGGCATGGCGACCCACTGTATCGTCGATGCAGACTACGCCGTCAAAGTGCCCGACGGCCTCGACCCCGCGCAAGCCTCCAGCATCACCTGCGCCGGCGTAACCACTTACAAAGGCGTGAAAGTTTCCGGCGTGCGTCCGGGACAATGGATTGCCGTTTACGGCGCGGGCGGTTTGGGCAACTTGGGTGTCCAATACGCGAAAAAAGTATTCGGCGCACACGTTGTCGCCATCGACATCAATGATGAAAAACTGGCATTCGCTAAAGAAAGCGGCGCAGATTTAGTCATCAACGCTGCCAAAGAAGACGCAGCCAAAGTGATTCAGGAAAAAACCGGCGGCGCACACGCAGCCGTTGTTACCGCCGTATCCGCCGCCGCGTTCAACTCTGCCGTGGACTGCGTCCGCGCAGGTGGTCGCGTCGTTGCCATCGGCTTGCCGCCCGAATCTATGGACCTGTCCATCCCGCGTCTGGTCTTGGACGGCATCGAAGTGGTCGGCTCGCTGGTCGGTACGCGCAAAGACTTGGAAGAAGCCTTCCAATTCGGCGCAGAAGGCTTGGTCGTACCGAAAGTCCAACTGCGTGCTTTGGACGAAGCTCCGGCGATTTTCCAAGAAATGCGCGAAGGCAAAATCACCGGCCGCATGGTTATCGACATGAAAAAAGAATGCGGCTGCGGTCATCATTAATTTGATGCAGGCAGTTGAATGAAAAGGTCGTCTGAAACCTGAACTGGCCCCCAAATCTTGGACACTCATAAAAGCCTTTTCAGGCGCTCTGT
>JVVZ01000141.1:0-10556 GCA_001062585.1 Neisseria meningitidis | reverse complement strand
TAGTACGACAAGGCGAGGCAACGCCGTACTGGTTTAAAGTTAATCCACTATAAACAAATTGCCACACCCCAAGCCTACAAAAGGTCGTCTGAAAAGAACAAACCCTTACGTTCCCGCCTTTCAGACGACCTTTTATGCCATTTGTCATATATAATGCAAGTGAATAATTAAATCATTTAAAGTCCGTATGTTCCGCCATAAAGAGCAGCGAAACAGACTATCCATTGATAACAAAACCAACAACGAATGCCCAATCCCGTTCACTCATCACACACCCCTTCCAACCCAAACCGCCCGAAAGGTCGTCTGAAACGCAGCGTCCACACACCGAAAAGGAGGCACCATGTCCGCCCAATCCATGTCCGGCTACTTCTTCATGCCCAACCACATCATTCTCGTGGGCGCGAGCGAACGCCCATACAGCTTGGGCGAACGCATCCTGAGCAACCTCCTGAGCGCACCGTTTCAAGGTCAGATCACACCCGTCAACTTCCGCCACCGCACAGTTGCCGGACTCACCTCCTACACCAACCTCAACAAAATCCCCGGCAGCGCCGACCTCGTCATCGCCGTAACGCCGCCCGACAGCTACGACGCCCTGTTCAAATCCTGCCGCAAAAAACAGTTCGGCCACATCATCCTCATCCAAGACTGGGAAAGCCTGTCCGACGATGAATGGCACACCGCCGAAGCCGCCATCAAAAAACACCACGGCGACGAACTCAACATCAGCGTGTGCAGCCCCGCGGGCGTGCAGCTTCCATCGCAAAGCCTCAATATCAGTTCCCAACCCGACCATCCGGCAGGTTACACCGCCCTTCTGACCGGACACGCCTCCGTCAGCAGCGAAATCAACCTCATGCTGCAAAAAATGGGACAGGGCATTTCGCGCCACATCAGCCTCAACTATCCGCTCAGCCCCACCACTTCTGCCGACTGGCTCAACCGTTTCGGTCACAACCGCCACACCAAAGTTGCCGTTATCGAACACAACCTAGCCGAAAACCAGCGCAATCTGTTCAGCGCCATCCGCCATTTCACCCGCCACACCCCGCTCATCCTCCACGTTACCCACCGTTCGGACGACACCGAAAAAACCGTGTTACGCTGCCTTGCGCGTCATTGCAACTTCCTCGCCACATTCAGCAGCAGCGAACTCGAAGCCGCCCTGCACGCACGTTTATCCGATCTCCCCCCGCTGAACAGCATCGACATCCTGTCCGACACCCCTACCGAGTGGCTGGAAACCTGCGCCCCCCAAAACTTAAAACTCCAATTCCCCACCAAGCAGCCGCACATCCGCCAAGGCTACATCGGCAGCACACCCACACCCGCCCATTACCACAGCATCGCCAGCCAACAACTTCAAAATACCCATACCGAAGCCCTGCTCGCCATCGTTGCCCCGACCGACAGTCCCGACGAAAAAAATCTGACCCGCACCCTGAGCATGCTGGCGAAACACACTGCCAAACCCCTGCTTGTCAGCAGCCGCTTTTCAGACGACCTCCTGCATTTCGACCGTCCTGAACAAGCCCTGCAAGCCGTATCGTTCCGCAATATTGCCGACCAACTGCAAAAAGAACAGCTACGCATCGCCACACCCAAAAAAGGTCGTCTGAAAACCCCGCAGGCAAGAAACATTAACAAAGCCCTCGCTTCAAAAGACCTGCCCCTGCTTGCCGAAGCCCTGTGTCTGCCGGCTTATCAGCACACCGTGCATAACGCCGTGCAATTCCGTTTCCAACGCCATACCGCCTATGGTGACATCCTGACCGTATGCCATCAAGGCAGAACCGCCGCCGCGCTCCCGCCGTTCTCTACGCTGGACAGCGAACACATCGCCCGTTTCGCCCAACTCGACAATACACACACCCTCAACCAGCTCCTGCACACCCTAAACACACTCAGCCAACGGCAGCAATACATCGGCGAAATCCTGCTCAACCTCAACAGCGACCAATACAGCAGCGACTTTGTCTTGCATGCTGACGAACGTCCTTCCCCGAAAAACAAACCAACCAATATAGCCACCCTCAAGCTCGAGCAGGCCGCCGCCAAAGTACAGACCGCAGCAGAATACCTGCGCAGCAAAAATCCGACTGCCGCCGAGTTCCTCCGCAACACCGGCGAAGCCGCCGCCGAACTTTTAGGCGCAAAAACCGAAAGCGAAGCCCCCATCCAAAACGTGCTCGCCCCCTATCCGACCGAGCATCCTGCTACGCTTACCCTCAAAAACGGCGAAACCGTAACCATCCACCCGTTCACTCCCGAAGACGCGGAAGCCAAGCAACAATTCGTCCGCAGCCTCTCTCCGCAAGCGCGCTACACCCGCTTTATGACCCATACCAACGAATTGCCCATCCCCACCCTCGCACGCTTCAGCAAACTCGACTACCACAGCGAAGCCGCATGGACGGCGCGCAATTCAGACGACCTCATCGTCGCCGTCAGCCGCTTCAGCCGTATCAACCGCAACGAATGCGAATTCGGCATCACACTTGCCGAAAACTTGCGCGGCAAAGGGTTGGCAGCGGAAATGATGAAGCTGATTATCCAATCGGCAACACAACAAGGCTACCGCGTCATGAGTGCCCAAATACTCAAATCCAACACTCCTATGCTTAAACTTGCTGAAAAATCAGGCTTTACCATCACCCCTTCAGAAGAAGACAACACTTTGTGCCAAGCACGCCTCAGCCTGACCACTCCGCAAAACAGCAACAAAAACAAATAAAAACTTGCATGAACAACGCAAAATATCCTAAAATTAGCAGTTTCTTATCTATCCGATTTTCTCAAAAGGACTCAAAATGGTAGTTATCCGTTTGGCTCGCGGTGGTTCTAAACACCGTCCCTTCTTCCACGTAGTCGTTGCCGACTCCCACAACCGCCGCGACGGCCGCTTTATCGAGCGCGTTGGCTTCTACAACCCTGTCGCCAATGAAAAACAAGAGCGCGTACGCCTCCAAGCCGACCGCCTGAACCACTGGATCGCCCAAGGCGCACAAGTCAGCGACGCAGTTGCAAAACTGATCAAAGAACAAAAAGCTGCTGCTTAATCACCGGCTAATCTTGCTATGACCGACACTCGACAACGGGTAGCCATGGGCTACATCAAAGGCGTATTCGGCATCAAAGGCTGGCTCAAAATAGCCGCCAATACAGAATACGCCGACAGCCTCCTGGACTACCCTGAGTGGCAGTTAAGCAAAGACGGTAAAACCCTGAACGTAACACTCGAAGCCGGCAAAATCGTCAGCGGGGAGCTTCAGGTCAAATTCGAAGGCATAGACGATCGCGATCAAGCTTTTGCCCTGCGCGGCTATACCATCGAAATCCCCCGAGAAGAATTCGCCCCTACCGAGGAAGACGAATATTATTGGGCAGATTTAGTCGGCATGACCGTTGTCAACAAAGACAATATCGTGCTCGGCAAAGTCACAAACCTGATGGAAACCGGCGCCAACGATGTTTTGATGATTAATGGCGAACATGGCCAAATTCTGATCCCGTTCGTATCCAACTACATCGAAACCGTCGATACCGAAGGCAAAACCATTACCGCCGACTGGGGCTTAGACTACTGATGTTGATACAAGCCATCACCATCTTCCCCGAAATGTTCGACAGCATTACCGAATACGGCGTAACCGGTCGCGCAAAAAAACAAAACCTTTGGCAATTCCAAGCCATCAATCCCCGCAAATTCGCCGATAACAAACTCGGCTATATTGACGACCGCCCCTTTGGCGGAGGTCCGGGAATGATTATGATGGCACCGCCGCTGCAAGCAGCGATAGAAGAAGCCAAACAAACATCTTCATCTCCTGCAAAAGTCATCTACCTTAGTCCGCAAGGTCAACCGCTGACCCACAAAAAAGCTGTAGAACTTGCAAAATCCCCGCATCTCATACTGCTTTGCGGACGATACGAAGGAATTGACGAACGCCTGCTGCAAAGCAGCGTAAATGAAGAAATCAGCATAGGTGACTTTGTCGTTTCCGGCGGAGAGCTACCCGCCATGATGCTGATGGATGCCGTACTCAGACTGATACCCGGCGTATTGGGCGACATACAGTCAGCCGAGCAGGATTCGTTTTCAGACGACCTATTAGACTGCCCCCATTACACCAAACCTTTAGAATTCCAAGGCATGACCGTCCCTGACGTATTGCGTTCGGGCAATCATGGCTTGATAGCCGAATGGCGGTTGAAACAATCGCTGCGGCGCACCCTGGAGCGCAGACCAGACCTGCTGGAAAAGCGCAGTTTAATCCCAAAGGAATCCCGCCTCTTAAAAGAAATCTTGCAAGAGCAACAGGAAATCCAATCATAATTTAGGAAAAACAATGAACCTGATTCAACAATTAGAGCAAGAAGAAATCGCTCGCCTGAACAAAGAAATCCCCGAATTCGCACCGGGTGACACCGTAGTCGTTTCCGTACGCGTAGTAGAGGGTTCACGCAGCCGTCTGCAAGCTTACGAAGGCGTTGTTATCGCCCGTCGTAACCGCGGCTTGAACAGCAACTTCATCGTCCGCAAAATTTCCAGCGGCGAAGGCGTTGAGCGTACTTTCCAACTCTACTCCCCTACCGTAGAAAAAATCGAAGTAAAACGCCGCGGTGACGTCCGTCGCGCCAAACTGTACTACCTGCGCGGCCTGACCGGTAAAGCGGCCCGCATTAAAGAAAAATTGCCTGCCCGCAAAGGTTAAGCAAAAGAATTACAAAACAAAATCCCCACTTTTCAGTGGGGATTTTTTACATCATCTTTCTATCATTCGGCAGTAAATTCAATTACAGATAAGATTTCGGTTACCGGCCTACAAAAAAACCTTGATACAACTTCTACAAACCGTCAGCCTCTTAAAGTACATAAAAATAGATGCAGACAAATTGAGCCAAGCTTCCACCAAGAACAAACAAATGCCAAATACCATGACCATGTTTAATCTTTTTATCATTCACAAACCAATAGATACCGACGCTATACAATATACCGCCCAACGCAAGCCAAAACAGCCCGACAGATGAAAGCGATTGAACCAATGGAAATAAAGCAACCAAAATCAACCATCCCATCACCACATAAATAATCATGGACAACAGCCGTTTTTCACTCTTTCTCCCTATCGTAAGCTCTTGAATAATCCCTAAAAATGCCAAGCCCCATGACACACCGAAAAGCGACCAACCCCATTCTCCCTTAAGAGGAATCAAGGTAAACGGGGTATAGCTGCCTGCAATCAACAGATAAATCATGCAATGATCCACTTTTTGCAAGACAGCCTTAATTTTAGGTTGAGGAATACTGTGGTACAACGTTGAGCCCAGATACAGCAAAGACAGGCAAACACCATAAGTAATCGCACTGGCAAGCCGATATGAATCATCCGCCTTAATAATCATCAGCACCAATGCTGCAACAGCCAACATGGCGCCGATCAAATGAGTATACGCATTAAAGCGTTCACCGTGATACATAAGAATCGTTCTTAGTTTGAAGAGACCGGCAAAGTGTACGCCAAACACCATACCGTAAGCGCAAGAAAATGATAAAGATAAGTTAAAACCAACATCGTTATCATTCCAAGACGCCTAATCCAGGCCTTACCTTACATTCAACATCATCCCTCTTTTCGCAGACGTTCCAAATGTTCGCGCACCTCCTGCACCTTTTCTTCGGTAAACAAATTCTCAATATTTTTCCAGATACTATGATAACCATAAGGACCATGTTGCATTTCTAACCTGGCCTCTTCCACCGACCAACCCTGATAAATAATACGGTACATTCCGGAAATCAAACCTGTACGGTCAGCCCCATGATAGCAATGAACCAATACAGGACCGTATTTCTGTTGCTTTTCAATTAAGAAAAGAGTTTGCGCGATATCTTTAGGCTTAATTTTCCACGTCAACAAAGGACGGTTCAGCAGCATCAAATTGCGGCCTTTTAAATGTGTTTCGTTGTCGTTCCGATCAAAAAATCGCAAATTAATCACACTACGGATACCGAGTTGCTCAATCAGCTCCCCATCTTCCGCAACCGGCTGCTCACTGCGGTAAAGCTTATCGTCAATACGGTACAAATTAGCATCTTGCTTTACCAAAGTCGCCCAACGGGCGGAAGCGGTAGAAATATCTTGAGGAGCCATAGGAGTGGAGCACGCAGCGAGGAAACATGAACACAAAATTACAGACAAAAAATGACGCATAAATTCTTCTCTAAAATAAAACGTGATTGTAATGGCAGGTCGTCTGAAAACGAAGCCCGATTAAAGCAGACAACCGCAACTGGCAGCTTCAAGCATTTTCAGACAACCTTTATGTCGTACAAATCAAACATAAACCGTATATCGATGGATAATTATCCCAACAAATGTAAAAAACAGTTTATTTTTGTCATAATTATATCTATGATAATGCTTTATGCCATTCGATAAAAATGCGCCATTCAAATTACCAAAAAAGGGAATAATATGTCTGCAATCAACACTAAAATCAAAACCATCATTTTAACCGCTATCAGCGCTGCAATCCTGTCTGCCTGTGGAGGCGGCGGTGGCAGCGGTGGCGCATCCACTCTTTCCACTGGATCAACCAGCACAGGTGGCAACGGCAGCCCTGCTAAAAACAGCAGCCCAAGCAATGCCACCCCCAGCGCTACCAATAACAATAATGGCAATACCGTAGCAGCCGCAGCACCTCGCAACAATCATGCCGATAACCTCGCCGGTCTGATTGATGAAGCTCCGCTGGAAACTTTAAACCTTGCTACACCGCTGCACACCAGCTTCATTTCTTCAGCCAGTGCGCAACAAAACAATCCAAATGTTCAATTGCGCCAAAAAGAAACAGGAGAACAATTCCAAACTGACAACCAAAACAAAGATCAAGGCGGCTTGATCAGCTCTTTAGATTTTAAAGCCAACGATGAAGTGAAATTGGATGGAATTGTACTATTCAATAAAAATGCGAATGGCAGTGCAACGCAACCCGAATGGACAACCACCGATTCCCTCATCGCAAAAATCAATTCCAAAGGCAACACAAAAGCCGATATCAGCGAACAAGATGGCAGCGAAAAAAATACCAAATACGAATACGGCAAATCAACTTTGGACGACCGTATTGTCGAAATCTTCAAACAATTGAAGACCGAACGGGAAAACCTTAAAAAAGCAAAAGAAGGCGGTACCGACGGTATTGATACAAACAAAATTGCAGAAATTGAAGCCAAGATCAAAGAGCTGTCAGAACTGTATGACTTTAAACGTCAACTTCGTGCAGGTTTGACAAAATATACTCAAGATGCAACGAATCAAATTGCTTATTTCCGCACTGATGCCGATGGCTTGGTGTTTGACAAACGATTCGACGGCATCTACGTCATTCGCTTTGTCGATGGTACGCAGATCGTTATGCACGATCCTGCCGCTGCCGGTTGGACTTACCAAACTTTCGCCCACTATATTGATCCGAAATCCGGTGTGATTTACGGCTATCAAAGCTTAGGCGATGAAACCAAGTTCACCGACCTGCCTGAAAAAGGTACGGCAACTTACAACGGCTTGACTACTGCCTATGTTGTGAAAGGTGACCAAAGCCGTCAGCTGACAGCGGATGTTAAAGCCATTGCTGATTTCGGTTTGAAAGGCGTACGCTTTGAAACTACCAATTCCCAATTCCACTCCCTCGACGCCAACGGCCGCCGCGTAAGCGAAGCCGATGCGAAGTACGACATGAAAGGTACGGCGAAATGGGAAAACGGCAACCTCTTCCTGGGTTCGGTTGAAGCAGCCGCAGCAGGTCTGAAAGGTAATTTGAGCGGTAAATTCTACGGTGCAAAAGCTGCTGAAATCGGCGGTACTTACGGTCTGAAAAACCAAGACGGCAGCGAACACCTCATCGGCGGTTACGGCGCGAAACGTCAATAATCCTAATGACTGTCTCCTTTAAAAAGGTCGTCTGAAAGACTGTTTGCAGTTTCAGACGACCTTTTTCTTTTAACCTGCCAAACATACCCGCACCAATATGAAAGCGCATAACATGATCACCTAATGCAGCGACAGATTGATTTGAAATCAGGGCAAAACAAGGAAGTTATCCTTATCCGGCAGCTTTATCCCCTATCTTCATCACCCTCTGCCCGCTTCTATTACCAACTTCTCTAATAATCACGCCGCAGAAAAGGCGCAATTGTGGCATAATCTGCACCAAATCAAACAGACATCGGCACTGCACACCATACCGGCGCGTGAATCCGATGGCTTTATCACCAAACTTTCAGACAAATCAAACCAAGACGGGGTTTCCAGCCAGAGGTCGTCTGAAAGTATCCGCTTCAACGAAATTAAAACCGACAAATGTAAAGAGCAGAAAGTCTCACATGACAACCCAAACCCTTTTAATCGAACTCCTTACCGAAGAACTTCCCCCAAAAGCCCTGAATAATTTAGGCAACCACTTCGCCGCTTCTGTTGCCGAAGGCTTGGAAAAAACTCAACTGATTGACGGTGCAGCCGAATATACCGCCTACGCATCGCCGCGCCGTTTGGCCGTTCAAGTTAAAAACGTCAAAGCCGTGCAAGCCGATCAGAAAATCGTGAAAAAAGGCCCTGCCGTGACCAACGCCATGAAAGACGGTGCGCCGACCAAGGCTTTGGAAGGTTTTGCACGCGGTGCGGGGGCGAAAATCGAAGACTTGACCATCATCCACGATGGCAAGCAGGATGTGTACGCCTACGAATACGTCCAAACCGGCAAACCGTTGGGAGAACTTTTGGAAGACATTATCAATCAAGCGGTTAAGAAACTGCCGATTCCCAAAGTGATGCGTTGGGGCAGCAGCACGTTTACCTTCGTGCGTCCCGTTCACGGGCTGATTGTGCTGCACGGCGGCGACATCGAGGATGTCAGCGTCTTGGGCCTGCAAAGCGGCAATCAAACCTTGGGACACCGCTTCCTGTCCAACGGCGAAATCACTATTACAAACGCCGACAGCTACGCCACACAAATGCGCGAGCAAGGCAAAGTCGTTGCTTCGTTTGCCGAGCGCAAAGCCGCGATTCAGACGGCCTTGAACGAACAGGCAGGTCGTCTGAAAGCCACCGTAGCCGCCGATGAAGCATTGTTGGACGAAGTTACCGCGCTGGTCGAATACCCCGTTGTTTTGGAAGCCGGTTTTGAAGAACATTTCCTCGCCGTGCCGCAGGAATGCCTGATTCTGACCATGCAGCAAAACCAAAAATACTTCCCGCTGCTCGACCGAAACGGCAAGCTGATGAACCGCTTCCTGCTGGTCTCCAACTTGCAAACCGAAGACCCGTCGCACATCATCCAAGGCAACGAACGCGTCTTGCGCGCGCGCCTGTCTGATGCCGAGTTCTTCTACAAACAAGACCAAAAAGCGACTTTGGAAAGCCGCCTGCCCAAGCTGGCGAACGTGGTGTATCACAACAAAATCGGCTCGCAAGCCGAACGCATCGAACGCCTGCAAAGCATTGCCGCCCACATCGCCAAAGCTTTGGGCGCAGATGCCGCCGCAGCCGAACGCGCCGCGCGTCTGGCAAAAGCCGACTTGGTGACCGAAATGGTCGGCGAGTTCCCCGAACTGCAAGGCACGATGGGCAAATACTATGCCCGCTTGGACGGCGAAACCGAAGAAATCGCCGAAGCCGTCGAGCAGCACTACCAGCCGCGTTTTGCCGGCGACAACCTGCCGAACGGCAAAGTCGCCACTGCCGTTGCGCTGGCCGACAAACTGGAAACCTTGGTCGGCATTTGGGGCATCGGTCTGATTCCGACCGGCGACAAAGACCCCTACGCCCTGCGCCGCGCCACCTTGGGTATTTTGCGGATGTTGATGCAGTATGGTTTGGACGTAAACGAGCTGATTCAGACGACCTTCGACAGCTTCCCCAAGGGTTTGCTCAACGAGAAAACGCCGTCTGAAACCGCCGACTTCATGCAGGCGCGCCTTGCCGTGTTGTTGCAAAACGACTATCCACAAGACATTGTTGCCGCCGTACTTGCCAAACAGCCGCGCCGCTTAGACGATTTGACCGCCAAACTGCAAGCCGTTGCCGCTTTCAAACAACTGCCCGAAGCCGCCGCGCTCGCTGCCGCCAACAAACGCGTGCAAAACCTGCTGAAAAAAGCCGATGCCGCGCTGGGCGAAGTCGATGAAAGCCTGCTGCAACAGGACGAAGAAAAAGCCCTGTACGCCGCCGCACAAGGCTTGCAGCCGAAAATCGCCGCCGCCGTTGCCGAAGGCAATTTCCAGACCGCCTTGTCCGAACTGGCTTCCGTCAAACCGCAAGTCGATGCCTTCTTTGACGGCGTGATGGTGATGGCGGAAGACTCCGCCGTAAAACAAAACCGCCTGAACCTGCTGAACCGCTTGGCAGAGCAGATGAATGCGGTAGCGGATATTGCGCTCTTGAGCGAATAATATATAGCCGCAAACAAAGGTCGTCTGAAAACGGACAAGCAGCTTGAACTGGCCCCCAAATCTTGGACACTCATAAAAGCCTTTTCAGGCGCTCTGT
>JVVZ01000140.1:0-2182 GCA_001062585.1 Neisseria meningitidis | reverse complement strand
ATCGTTTTTACAAAAAGAAACCTGCTCGCAAACAGGCTTTCGTTTGTAAAAAAGGCAGCCCGCAGGCTGCCGTCAAGCTGCTTAAACACTTATGCCGAATGTGAAAGCAGGAGGAGAAACCCTTAACGCCTGTCCACCCAGCGGCCGCCGTTTTTCTCGTCGCCGACGTACTCCACACCCTCATCGGCCGTTGTCCACTCATGGTCGAAATACGCCTTGCAGTAAGACGGCTTTTGCGGCCGGATATACGTTTTAGGCACGAGCGGGCAGGAATCGGTGTCAAAGCGGCCGCGTCCGTAGCGCGGACATTGCCGCTCCATAACCGTATAGCGCATCACGCGGTTTAACTCCCGCGCATCGCAGCGGCCTGCGCCGTTGACCAGCGCGTCCACCAGTTGCGGCATACCCTGCTCGCGCGAAGACGGGCACAGGTTTAAAAAATCACGCCGCGCCCGCAAAGTTTTATGCGGCTTCTTATGGCGGATACTGAAATAACGGCGGATAGACTCGTTGCACTCGCCCGGCCGGTGCGCCGACGACAGGCACAAAACAGCCTCGCAGGCCAGCTTCGCATCGCCCGTCAAAAGGTCGTCGGCGTAAACAGGAAAAGCGGCAGACAGAGCCGCTGCCAAAAACAAAACTTTTTTCATACCCACTCCCAACGGATATTGCATTTAAAAACAAAAAAACGGATAATCAACGCACCTCTACGGATGATTACCCGTCCGAGAAAAGCCCGCTTTCGCAAGAAGCGGGTTTTTCATTGCCATACCACCGTCTGCACGGCAAACTTCCCGTCGTTGCGGATGATATTCGCACACAACTTCTTATCCTGCCGCAGCATCTTGTCGATGCAGGCAGAGGCTTCCTGAATGGAAGAAAAAGTCTCGATCAGACGGATTTTGCCGCGCTTGCTGCCTTTGCTGCGGTTGGGTCGGCTAAATTTTGCAAACATGATTAGCTCCTTTAAAAAGTAAAAAGGTTGGTTGGAAAATTTTGATGTAAAAAGGCCGTCTGAAACGCTTCAGACGGCCTTTTCTCGAAGCAGGCTTGAAAACCTGCCAACCGTGCTGTTCCCGGCAGTCAAACCATGCCAACGGCTACAGATTCAAATAAAAGCAGGTTGGCAGCCCGCTTCTCCGATTTTTCCAAGGCTGACGCTACTGTTCGTTGATTCACGTCCAAAGTGCTTGTTCAAAACATCACACACGCTACGGTATCGGCAACCGCCCGCTGTTTGGCTCAAGTACACGGGGACTTGCCGCCCTGCGGCGGAAAGAAAGGCCGTCTGAAATGTTCAGACGGCCTTTTTAATATTAATCTGCTATGGGTATCTCTGCCGCGTGTGTTTCACACCCAAAATCAACACCCTGTTATCCGCTATTTCATAAACAACAAAATAGTTTCTATTGATAACCAATTCCCTTGTATCGGCAACCTTTCCGTATCTTCCTGCCAGCGGCATTTTTTCCAACAATCCGATCGCATTGCGTATCAGGTCATCCGTTTCCAAAGCCGCAATCGGATTTTCCTCAAAAATATAATTGACGATACTTTCCGCCTCATTCAAGGCTTTTTCCGACCATTCAACGCGCATTTTTCAATTTTTCCAACAAACGCGCACGGTTTGCATCTAAACGGTTTGTAGCTTCCTCGTTGCTGATGACGGGAGCGCGACGGGCTTGGGCAATTTCATTTTCAAGCCATTTGCTGTAAGTATCCGCCTCGCTTTCGCTGTCAAACTCATAAACCAGCGGATTAAGTTTTATTACAGTGTTCATATCCGTCTCCAAATCTGTTGCACCATCGCATAGATTATACCATTGAATAAAATAAGAAACTCTAAAATAATCAATGTCAAAAGCAAATCCAAAAGACAATAGCCTTACCATTTGATATAATCAACAAGATTATAGTTAAATCCGCACACCCAAACTGAAACCCGCTTCTTGCACAAACGGGCTTGGATTTAGATGTGTCATCTATAATTAAAGACGGCGTTTGATGCCGTCTGACAAGTAATGTCTTACCGGAATAATCCGGCAAAATCCTGCTCAAGGCAGGGCATATACAGTCATACAGTCATGTAGTTTGGCCGCTTTTCCGTAGATTACGGCCGCATCGGAGATACGCCCCGATTAAAAAAATACGTCCACCCGCAGGCTGGCCGGACGCTCATGCG
>JVVZ01000139.1:0-17988 GCA_001062585.1 Neisseria meningitidis | reverse complement strand
CTGTCTGCGGCTTCGTCGCCTTGTCCTGATTTAAATTTAATCCACTATACTTGAAACTGGTTTTTCAGACGACCTTCGATACTTGATAGGTCGTCTGAAAAACCAATCTTTCGATTGGTTGTGGAAGAAAGCCACTGTTGTCCTTGCATCAGCCGGAACAGCAGTGGCTTTTTTCTGTCTCTACGCCGAGATGACTGGATTAGTAGCCGCCTTTACCTGCAGATGCTGCGGAAGCAGGCGCTGCTGCGGAAGATGCAGGGGCAGCCGGAGCTGAAGCGGCAGGGGCTGAAGCTGCACCGCTACCTGCATAGGCTTTGTCTTCCAGTTTTTTGGTCATGATTTCAGGGTTCTCTGCGCCCTCTACTTTCAATTGACCCAAAGCACCTTTGTTGAACGCACGGAAGAGAGAGTGGTCAACCACAGTGTAGCTGCCCGGGATGTCGGCTTTAAATTCGATAATCGCTGCACCACCGGCAGGAATCAGGGTGCTTTGTACGTTTTCGTTGATCAGTTTGCCAGCTTCTACGTAAACTTTGTCGAAGATCTCACCGATAACGTGGAAGGAAGATACCAAGTTAGGACCACCGTTACCCACGTACATACGAACGGTTTCGCCTGCTTTGGCTTTCAGGGCGTTGTCGCCGGCGATAGCGCCTACGTGACCGTTAAATACAACGTATTCAGGTTGCTCGGCGATGGCTTTGTCCATATCGAACGGTTGCAGGCCTTGCGCACCTTTTTTACCTTTGGTGTAGAAGTCGCCTTGTACGATGTAGAACTCTTTGTCCACTTTAGGCAGACCTTCTTTAGGTTCAACCAAAATCAGACCGTACATACCGTTGGCAATGTGCATACCGACAGGGGCAACGGCACAGTGGTAGATATACAGACCGGGTTGCAGGGCTTTGAAGCTGAATGTAGAAGTACGGCCCGGAGCAGTGAAGCTGGCTTCTGCACCGCCGCCTGGACCGGTTGCAGCGTGGAAGTCAACGTTGTGCGGTACGGTAGAAGACGGGTTGTTAGAGAATTCGACTTCTACGGTATCGCCTTCGCGTACGCGGATCATGCGGCCCGGAACGTCGCCGTTAAATGTCCAATAGTGGTATTCCACGCCATCGTCCATTTTCATGGTTTTTTCGACGGTTTCCATTTTCACGCGGACACGTGCAGGATGGTCGCGGTCGATGGCAGGCGGAACTTCAGGAGCGTGGGTAGTTACCGCGTCGATAACAGGCAGCTCGGCAGCGGGGGTTTCGGCAGCAGCTTGAGCACCGGAAGCAGGAGCCTCGGAAGCTGCAGGAGCGGAAGCGGAAGCGGTTTGCTCGGCAGGTTTTTGGGCAGCTTGCTCACCACAGGCGGCTAAAGCAAAAACTGAAGCAATGATTGCAGCTAAAGCTTGGCGTTTCATAGTTGTCATTTCCTTTAATAACTATTTTAAGAAGGTCAGGGTATATTTTTTCAACCTTTGTCGTCCGCGGCATACCGCTTTCGGCTCTTTCAAACTGCCTTATTCCGGGTCGTCTGAAAGGCATCTCTTGTGAACTTTTGTAGGATTATGTAGGTGGTTTTACCGCTATATCTTGACCTAAATCAATTAATTCATCAAAGATGAACTTTTACTACCCATTTTACTACTTAATAACTAGATAAAACTACATCAAATCATCTATTATTGCTCACATGTTTTATCCAATTCTTTACAAAAATGCCATCGTATTTTTGATAATAAGAATTATTATTGACTATATATCTGTTTTTTAAAGATTGTTGTTAAGAGAATATTTCTTTTGCCTGAAAAGAGTGCTACAATCTTTAACATTCATATAGTATGAATTTATAAGCAACCACTTTTTACCAAAATAAGGAGTTCTGAAATGGGACAGTACAAGAAGCTATGGTACTTGCTGTTTGCCGTCCTGGCAGTCTGCTTTACCATTCTTGGCTACATGGGCAGCGAGGTTTATAAAAAAGCCCCGCCTTACCCTGAAAGAGTCGTTTCGGCATCAGGCACTCAGCTGATGACCAAAGACGATATTTTGGCAGGTCAGTCCGCCTGGCAAACCACCGGCGGTATGGAAGTCGGTTCCGTATTGGGACACGGCGCATACCAAGCTCCGGACTGGACAGCCGACTGGCTGCACCGCGAGCTTGTCGCATGGTTGGATTTGACTGCGCAAGAGACTTACGGCAAAAAATTCAACGAAGTTTCTCCTGAAGAACAAGCCGTACTGAAAACCCGCCTTGCCGACGAATACCGCAACCAAAGCCGTATTAAAGAAGACGGCAGCGTCGTTATCAGCGATACCCGTGTCAAAGCCATTGAGAGCATCCTGCCTTACTACCACGGCGTATATAGCGATGATCCCGCCCTTCAGACGACCCGCGAACACTTCGCAATGAAAAACAACACATTGCCAAGTAAAGAAGCGCGTGAAAAACTGTTCAACTTCTTCTTCTGGACTTCATGGTCTGCTTCGACCAACCGTCCTGACGAAACTTTCACCTACACCAACAACTGGCCGCACGAGCCTCTGATCAACAACGTACCGACTACTGAAAACTACATGTGGTCGTTCACCAGCGTTGTCCTGCTCTTGATGGGTATCGGCCTGCTGATGTGGGGTTACTCCTTCCTGACCAAACACGAAGAAGTAGAAGTTCCGACTGAAGACCCGATTTCCAAAGTACAGCTGACTCCTTCCCAAAAAGCATTGGGCAAATACGTCTTCCTGACAGTCGCCCTGTTTGTGGTACAAGTGTTGCTGGGCGGCCTGACCGCGCACTACACCGTCGAAGGTCAAGGTTTCTACGGCATCGACGAAGCACTGGGCTTCGAAATGTCCGACTGGTTCCCTTACGCATTGACCCGTACTTGGCACATCCAATCCGCCATCTTCTGGATTGCAACCGGCTTCCTGACAGCAGGTCTGTTCCTGGCTCCGATCGTTAACGGCGGCAAAGATCCCAAGTTCCAACGCGCCGGTGTAAACTTCCTGTACATCGCCCTGTTTATCGTAGTCGGCGGTTCTTACGCAGGTAACTTCTTCGCCCTGACCCACGTCATTCCGCCTAAATTCAACTTCTGGTTTGGACACCAAGGTTACGAATACCTCGACTTGGGCCGTTTCTGGCAACTCCTGCTGATGGTCGGCCTGCTGTTGTGGCTGTTCCTGATGCTGCGCTGTACCGTTTCTGCCTTTAAAGAAAAAGGCGTGGACAAAAACCTGCTGGCAATCTTCGTTGCCTCCATGGTCGGTGTCGGCGTGTTCTACGCGCCCGGTCTGTTCTACGGCGAAAAATCCCCGATTGCCGTGATGGAATACTGGCGCTGGTGGGTGGTTCACCTGTGGGTAGAAGGCTTCTTCGAAGTATTCGCTACCGCAGCTTTTGCCTTCATCTTCTACAACATGGGCTTCGTCCGCCGCAGTACCGCTACCGCATCCACTCTGGCTGCCGCCGCCATCTTCATGTTGGGCGGTATCCCGGGTACGCTGCACCACCTGTACTTCTCCGGTTCTACCTCCGCCTCTATGGCAATCGGTGCCTGCTTCTCCGCATTGGAAGTCGTACCGCTGGTATTGCTGGGTCGTGAAGCTTACGAACACTGGTCTTACCAACACCTGTCCGAATGGGCGAAACGCCTGCGTTGGCCGCTGATGTGCTTCGTCGCAGTTGCCTTCTGGAACATGATCGGTGCCGGCGTATTCGGCTTCCTGATTAACCCGCCGATTTCCCTGTTCTACATCCAAGGTCTGAACACTACCGCAGTTCACGCACACGCAGCCTTGTTCGGTGTATACGGCTTCTTGGCACTGGGCTTCGTCTTGCTGGTTGCCCGCTACCTGAAACCAAACGCAAAATTCGACGACAAACTCATGACTTGGGGCTTCTGGCTGCTCAACGGCGGCTTGGTCGGCATGATCGCCATCAGCCTGCTGCCTGTCGGCGCGATTCAAGCATACGCCTCCATCACTCATGGTCTGTGGTATGCCCGTAGCGAAGAATTCCTGCAAATGGAAATCCTCGACACCCTGCGCTGGGTACGCACAGCAGCCGACTTGATCTTCATCGGCGGTGCAGTCTGCGTAGCCATCCAAGCAACCAAAATCGTATTCAGCCGCGATAAATAAATCATAGCTTGAATACCCCGCAAAAGGTCGTCTGAACATTTTCAGACGACCTTTTTTGATGCCTGCCTACTTTCATTTCAGCAACAGCCCGTCCCCGTTTAACCGCCATATGCACAGAATACCCCTCTTTACCCACCTGTCCCTACCCTACTCCAACAAATTGAATCCCTCCCCATCCCGCGACAGCCGCCCGCCCCGTTTTTCCTATTTTTCAGACGACCCCAATGCCGTTTAGAAAACAAGGTCGTCTGAAACCGAAAACAAACAAAACACAGACAACAAAAAACCGCACATCAAAGCGCGGTCGGTTTTAAAACGGTTTTTGTCGGAACGGAAAGCGAAGGGCTTTTCAGACGACCTCTGAATATTTAGGGGTCGTCTGAAAAAACAAATCAATCAATAGCGGTAATCAGGGTGACGGGAACAGCCAGAGTAACGGATGGTACATTTAAATGGCTTTCCATCTTCACAATCTTCGATGGCTGCCTTCTCTGCATCCTTTACATAATCATAGCCACTTTTACCCGATGCACGACCTTTTCCTATTTCTCCTCCTATTGCAATAGCTCCACAAGAATTACGATACTCTGACAACATATGACAGCCCTGTCCTTTCCGTGATATTGGATTTTTGCCACCTCCCGCTTTGATACAGCTTGCCAATGCTTCACGTCTAGCTGACTCCTCCCCTTCAGTATTATTTTCAGAATAGCCAACGGCTCTATTTGCTGCATTGTAATAAATCGCTCCCCAACGGTTCGGCACTTTATACACCCGTCGAGAAGACGAACTGCCACCTCCCCAACCGCACGCGCTGCCATCGACAGTTTGGCAATAACCGTCAGTCGGATTCCCTCCCAAAGGGTTACCCAAGGCGGTAAAACTATTCAATGCAATCAACATCAAAAATATCTTCTTCATCTTTATACCTCTTAATCTTTTCCGCTATTCGTTTCTCTCAAAGCCCTGCCGTATAACTTCGCATCGCTTTCGACCCTATCGCTGCAAAATAAGTTTTCAGACGACCTCTGAACACTTAGGGGTCGTCTGAAATTCATTTAGTAACGAAGGTAGTCAGGATGGCGGGAACAGCCTGAATAACGGACAGTACATTTAAATGATTGCCCTGCCTCACATGCGGAAATTGCTTTTTGCTCTGCCTCAGCAATAGAGTCGGCATTTTTTGCAGCAGCCCTATATTTTCCTCCTGCTCCTCCCAATACAATCGCCCCACACATATTACGGTATTCAGTCATTAAGCTACAGCCTTCGCCATTGCGATCTAATGGATTCTTACCACCCCCTGCCTTAATGCAATTTGCCAATGCCTCTTTATTGGCTGAATGATAACCTTTGGTATTATTTTCAGAATAACCTATTGCTTGGTTCGCAGCATTATAATAAATCGCTCCCCAACGACTGGGAATATTGATAACCCGACGTGCCTGTCCACCTGACTGGTTATTACCGCCACACCCCGCCAAGTCCGGTCTTTGAATACAAGGATTCATCACAGGATCGTTAATCGCATTCAATCCGTCGGCTAAAACAAAGGGGCTACCCTGCATTGCCAACAACATCAAAAATATCTTCTTCATCTTTATACCTCTTAATCTTTCACGCTATTCGTTTCTCTCAAAACCCTGCCGCATAACTCGGCATCGCTTTCGACCCTATCGCTGCAAAATAAGTTTTCAGACGACCCCTAATCCTTTAGAGGTCGTCTGAAAATTCATTTAGTAACGAAGGTAGTCTGGATGTCGGGAACAGCCTGAATAGCGGATGGTGCATTTAAAAGGGCGATTTTTTTCACAGGAATCAATAGCATTTTGTTCAGCAGTCTCCAAGTTGAAATCGCTTTTAGCAGAAACACGACCATTCCCTATTACACCACCAATTGCAATTGCTCCACATCCATTTACATACTCAGTCATAAAATGACATCCCTGACCATTAGAAGCTATTGGATTTTTGCCACCACCATTCTTAATACAGTCAGCTAGTGCTTCTCGTCTTGCTGACTCTGCACTTTTAGTATTGTTTTCAGATACTCCTATGGCTCGATTTGCGCCATTAAAATAAATAGCACCCCATCTATCAGGAATGTTAATAACCCGTTTTGTTTGCCCCATCGGTCGGTTATTGCCCGCGCATCCCGGCAAATCAGGATGATAGACACAAGGATTGCTCATTTCGTTTGCGTTAGCGAAACTGCTTAAAATCATGACAGCCACTAATAATATATGCTTCATCGGTTTATTCCTTATTTTTGAACATCAATCATATTCTTACTTTACCCTGCTCCCCAAGCAACCCAGCCAAAATCAGACGGACTGTTCCCACTTTATCGTCTATGGTCACACAATAAAGTTTCAGACGACCCCTAAGCCTTCAGGGGTCGTCTGAAAAAACAAATCAATCGACAATGCTGCCGTATTGCTTTGTGAAACTTACAAAACGCCTTGATGGGCGGTATCGTGTCCCAAAGCGGTCAGAAATTGCGACATGCTGTACGTTTCGCCTGAAGCGGCAAACTTGAACGCATCTACGGTATCGCCGCTATCTGAGGAGTGGACGGCATCCAAGACGGTCAGGGTGTCGTCGCTGCCTTTGAGTTTGAGCACCCAGTTCTCTTTGTTGTTTCCTGCTTTATTGATTTCCAAATCGATGTCTTTCAGCGTCAGATTGCCTGAGAACAATACGGTATTGTCCTCGCCGCTTGCGTTCAGCGACAATTTGTCATGCCCGCTGCCTTTGCCGAAGGTAATCGTATTGGCATAGCTGCCGCCGGAAATGGTGTCATTGCCTGCGCCGGCATCAATGGTGCTGTCGTGTCCGACTTTGACGGTATCGTCGCCGCTGCCGCCGATAAAGGTGGTTTTGCCGCCGTAGTTACCTGAAACGCTGACGGTGTCGCCGTTGTCGGTGCCGTGAATAATGCGGTTGGAGCCTTCGTACAGCCGTTGCTCAAAGGTATCGCTGTCGTCATTCAGGTATTGAATAATCGTGCCGTCTTTGCGGACATGGGATACTTTCAAACCGAAATGTTCGATGATTTGTTCCGTGCTGTATGTGCCGTTGTCGAATTGGAACTCGGATATGGCGCCTTGCGAACCCATTTGGTTTTTAATCGTCAATACGTCATTGCTGCCTTTGATGGAAACGGTCCATGTGTTGCCGTTCAGACGGGGGTTGATGGTGTAGTCAAACGGATCGGGCGTGTAGTCGATGCCGGTTTTGTCGTAGCCCGGGGTCACGGAAATATTCAAGTCATCCAATGTCAAGCCGCCGGTAAATTTTACGGCGTTGCTGATGGAGGTGGGATTGAATTCTTCGTCGATATCGAAACCGAAGTCGAAAATGGTGTCGTGTCCGTATCCTTTGCCGAAGACATAGGTATCGCGCCCGTCTCCGCCTTCCAGATAATCGTCGCCCGCGCCGCCATCGAGGTAATCGGCTCCGACCCGCGCATACAGTTTGTCATTGCCGTTGCCGCCGTACAGTTTGTCGTCTGAAGACCATTCATTGCCCCAGTAGCTGGTGCCTTCGTCTCGGATGATGTCGTCGCCATCCATGCCGTAAATGACATCTCTGCCGTCTGTGCCGGAACTTAATTCGTCATTAAACTTGCTGCCGACAATCACATCGTCGTTCGGTGTGCCTTCATTTTTGATGCCTTGGTCGGCTTTTCCAGTGTTGACGGCTTTGAGCAGGGTTTCGGCTGTATAGTTTTCGCCGAGGAATTGGAATTGGTTGATGGAAATATGTCCTTTGGCGTCAACTTGGTTTTGAATGGTTGCCGAGCCGTTGGCGGATGTGATTTCCCAGTTTTTGCTGCCGTCGGCATTGTCGATGACGTTTACTTTGATGTCACTGACACGGAGGTCGTCTGAAAACTTCAGGGTATTGTTGCCTTGATTGTCGATAATCGTATCGTCGCTGCCGTAAATATAGGTGTCGTTGCCTGCTCCGCCTTTCAACATATCTTTGCCTGCTCCTCCGATTAAAGTGTCGTCGCCTGCGTCGCCGTTGATGGTGTCGTTGCCATCGCCGCCGTCCAAATAGTCATTGCCGTCGCCGCCGTTAATGTTGTCGTTGCCGCCCATGCCGTAAACGGTATCGTTGCCACGGCCGCTATTGAGTCGGTTGTGTCCGTCGTTGCCGGTCAGGGTGTTATTGCTGTTGTTGCCTGCCGCGTAGATATTGGCGTTGCCAGTCAGGGTAACGTTTTCAACGTGGGTTGAGGCGGTATAAGAAACGCTGCTGATCACGGTATCATTGCCTTCGCCGCTATTCTCAACGACAACATCTTTTGCGTTATCCACATAGTAGGTATCGTCTCCGATGCCGCCGCGCATCATGTCCGCGCCTGCTTTGCCGTCAATGACGTCGTTGCCGACGGTGCCGTTCAGCGCGTCGTTTCCATCCGTGCCTTCAATACGTTCGCCTGCATTGTCGCGTATTTCTACTTGTGCTTGAGTGGCTTTGATGAATTGGTTGAGGTTTAATGTGCCGTTTGCGAAAACAAACCGTTGGACGGAAGGCATATTGCTGCCTTCTTGGTATTGATTGGAAATGGTCAGGACGGATTGAGTGTGTTTCACTGCGATACGCCAGTCCTGTCCGCCTTCCGCATTGCGCACGGCGGTAACTGTCAGATCGTCTGCGCTGAGGCCGTCTAAAAAGCGGATGCTGTTGCTGCCTTGGCGGTCAATTACTGTATCTTTGCCGCTTTTTTCGCCGAACAAATAGGTATCGTTGCCTTCTCCCCCTTGCAATACGTCGTTTCCTGCCGCGCCGTCCAGGATATCGTTGCCTTCATCGCCGAACAGTTGGTCGTCGCCTTCTCCCCCGTTGATGTTGTCGTGACCTGCGCCCCCGTAAACCGTATCATTGCCGCGCCCGCTGTACAGGCGGTTGTTGCCGCTGTTGCCGACCAATACGTTGTCTGAATTGTTGCCCGCGCCATAAATATTATCTGAACCAGTCAAAACCAAGTTTTCGACATTGTTCGGCAAGGTGTAGCTGACATTGCTATAAACGGTATCCTGTCCTTCATTTGCCTTTTCCACAATGTTGTCTGCGGTATGGGTGGCATAATAGACATCATTGCCCTTGGTTCCTTGAAAAACCTTGGGTTCGGATGACCTTTCCAAAGATGCGGAGTGCGCGGCGGATTCTTCAGAAACGATTGCGCGAAAGACTTGTTTTGTATCCATGATATTATTTTTTCCGTGAGCTGACGGTTGCCTATCCGGGGAGATGGGATAAATAACCAGATTGGGGGGATCGTAATTTATTGATTGAATCGTTACACGCAGTCGAACTGCGTGGCTTCCTTAGACTGCTTTATCCTCAACAAGTTCTAACTCTTTCTCAAAACATTATTTAATCGGAATTTATATTTCAATTGATTAATTTGTTTATCATTTATGTCAAATTGAATTCAAACCAAGATTAAGCGTTGGGCAACGCCGCACTGCGCCAATCCAATCCGCTATAAAACAAAAAGGTCGTCTGAAAACCTGATGGATGAGGTTTTCAGACGACCTTTTATTTACAACGGTAAATTACAGCGAGCGGGCGACTTCGACGATGTCGAAGCATTCCAGTTGGTCGCCTTCCATAATTTCGTTGTAGCCTTTGATCATCAAGCCGCACTCGAAGCCCATGCGGACTTCTTTGACGTCGTCTTTGTAGCGTTTCAAAGAAGACAGTTCGCCAGTGTGGATGACCACGTTGTTGCGGATAAGGCGGATATGGGAATCGCGTTTGACCACGCCGTCGGTAACCATACAGCCTGCGATGTTGCCGACTTTGGATACGCTGATGACCTGACGGATTTCGACCATACCGGTAACCTGCTCTTTCTCTTCCGGCGCCAGCATGCCGCTCATGGCTGCTTTGACGTCGTCAATGGCATCGTAAATGATGTTGTAGTAGCGGATTTCCACGTTTTCATTTTCGGCAAGTTTGCGCGAAGAAGCGTCTGCACGCACGTTAAAGCCGATGATGAACGCGCCTGAAGCGATGGCAAGGTTGACGTCCGATTCGGTAATACCGCCCACGCCACTATGCAATACGTTCACTTTCACTTCGTCGGTGGACAGTTTTTTCAGGCTGCCCGCCAAAGCTTCGTAAGAACCTTGTACGTCTGCTTTGATGATGACCGACAAGGATTGGGCTTGGTTTTCGCCCATGTTGTTGAACATGTTTTCCAGCTTCGCCGCCTGCTGTTTGGCAAGGCGCACGTCGCGGTATTTGCCTTGGCGGAAGAGTGCGATTTCGCGGGCTTTTTTCTCGTCGGCCAACACCATTGCGTCTTCACCGGCGTTCGGTACGTCGGACAAGCCGAGGATTTCGACCGGAATAGACGGGCCGGCTTCGTTGACGGCTTTACCGTTTTCATCGACCATCGCGCGGATTTTACCGAACGCGGTGCCGGCAAGCAGCATATCGCCTTTTTTCAGCGTACCGCTTTGCACCAAGAGGGTGGCGACCGCGCCGCGTCCTTTGTCCAGACGGGCTTCGACGATGATGCCTTTCGCGGGCGCATCGACAGGGGCAGTCAGTTCCAATACCTCGGCCTCAAGCAATACGGCTTCGAGCAATGCGTCGATATTGATGCCTTTTTTGGCGGAAACATCGATAAATTGTACATCGCCGCCCCACTCGTCCGGCACGACTTCGTGTGCGGTCAACTCTTGGCGGATACGCTCGGGATTGGCCGCCTCTTTATCGATTTTGTTCACGGCTACCACCATCGGCACGCCCGCTGCTTTAGCGTGGGCAATCGCTTCGATGGTTTGCGGCATCACGCCGTCGTCGGCGGCAACCACGAGAATCACGATGTCGGTTGCTTTCGCACCGCGTGCACGCATGGCGGTAAACGCTTCGTGACCCGGGGTATCCAAGAAAGTAATCACACCACGAGGGGTTTCAACGTGGTATGCGCCGATGTGTTGGGTAATGCCGCCTGCTTCGCCTTGTACCACTTTGGCGCGGCGGATGTAGTCCAGCAGCGAGGTTTTACCGTGGTCGACGTGACCCATCACGGTAACGACCGGCGGACGCGGCAACGCTTCGGCTTCCACAGCTTCCACGCCTTCATCCAAGAATGCTTCGGGATCGTCGGCGGCGGCAGGTTTGCCGATGTGGCCGAGTTCTTCCACCACAATCAGGGCGGTGTCTTGGTCGATGGATTGGTTGATGGTCACCATCATGCCCATTTTCATCAGGGCTTTGACCACTTCCACGCCTTTGACTGCCATTTTATGCGCCAAATCGGCAACGGTAATGGTTTCGGGAACCAAGACTTCGTGAACGACGGGTTCGGTCGGTGCTTGGAAGGCGTGTTGGTTCGGCTCGAGTTTGAGTTTCTTGCCTTTTTTACCGCTGCGTACGCGCTCGTCGTCGCCGTTGCGCGCATTGCGGTCGCGTCCGCCTTTACCGCCTTTGCCTTTGGAGTTTCGGCCTTGGTTGTCATCGTCGCGGTTGTGGCGGTCTTCTTTTTTCGCACGGGCAGGATTGGCGGCTTTGCCTTCTGCAGGCGCGGCTTTGGCTTTTTCGGCAGGCTTGCGCTGCTCGGCAGCTTTGGCTTCGGCTGCAGGCTTGGCTTGCTGATCCGCCTGTTGTTTCATGGCTTCGCGGCGCGCCTGACGCTCTTGTTTTTCTTTCAACAAGGCTTCTTGATGGGCGCGTAAAGCGGCGGCGCGGCGTGCTTCTTCGTCGCGTTGCGCTTGTTCTTCCGCGCTGACCACAGGTTGCGGAGCAGCTGGTTTGGCTGCTTTTTTCGCGTCTTTGCCTTTATTGCCTTTGTCTTGTTTAGGCTTGGCTTTGCCTTCGGCAGGTTTTTCAGACGACCTTTGGGCAGGTTTGTCTTCAGCCTGAACTGCTTGTGCAGCGGGTTCTGCCGGTTTGTCGTCGGCTTTGCTTCCAGCTGCTTTCACTTCGGCAGGTTTTTCAGCCGCTTCAACAGGTTTCGCTTCTTCCGCTTTGACTTTCGGCTCGGCTTTTGCTGCTTTGGCAGCTTTCAGCTTCGCAGCTTCTGCTTCGGCTTTTGCGCGCGCTTCGGCACGGGCGGCGGCCTCAGCTTCGGCTTTCGCCTGTTCTGCGGCTTGGTCTTTCGCTTCTGCCTGCTCGGCTTTTTGTGCTTCAGATGCTGCTTTGGCTTTAGCTTCGGCGGCAAGCTCTTCCGGCGAAGGAATCGTTACAGAACGGCCGCGTTTGCGTTCGACTTTGACGCCGCTGACAGTGCTGACTTCGGTTTTTTTGCGGCGGATACTGATGGTTCCGCCGTCATTGCCGTTTTTCTTTTTCAGATAGGCGTTCAGCAGTTGTTTGTCGTCCAGCGTCAGGGAATCGCTGCCGCTGCTTTTATTGACACCGGCTTCTTTCAGTTGTTTCAGCAAATCATCGACGGGGCGTTTCAGTTCGGCGGCAAATTGTTCTACGGTTGTGTTACTCATCTGTACCCCCATTAGTTCTCTTCGGTAAACCAGTGTTCGCGGGCGGCAAGAATCACTTTTTTCGCCGCTTCTTCATCTACACCGGTTATTTCAATCAGTTCGTCAACGGCAAGTTCGGCCAGATCGTCGCGGGTGGTTACGCCGGCTTCCGCCAGTTTGCGGAGCATATCGGAATCTACGCCGTCCAGATTGCGCATGTCGTCTGAAACTTCTTCCAGCTTCTCTTCGGACGCAATCGCCATGGTCAGAATCGCATCGCGGGCGCGGTTGCGCAGAGTTTCGACGATTTCTTCGTCAAAGCCTTCGATGGCGAGCAATTCAGCAGCCGGAACGTAAGCAACTTCTTCCAGCGTGGCAAAACCTTCTTCCACCAAAATATCGGCGGTTTCGTCGTCGATGTTCAGATGCGCGGTAAAGAGGTCGCGGATGGCTGCGTCTTCGGCGGCAGTGCGTTCGTCTGCTTCTTCGACAGTCATGATGTTCAACTGCCAACCTGTCAAATCGGATGCCAAGCGCACGTTTTGACCGCCACGACCAATAGCAAGAGCAAGCTGGTCTTCGGCGACGATCACGTCAACCGCGTGTTTGTCTTCGTCAATCACGATGCGGCTGACTTCGGCAGGAGACAGCGCGTTCATCACGAACTCGGCAGTTTCAGACGACCACAGCACCACATCAATGCGCTCGCCTGCCAATTCGTTGCTGACGGCGTTCACACGGGAGCCGCGTACACCGATACAGGTACCTTGCGGATCGATACGTTGGTCGTTGGCTTTAACCGCCACTTTCGCACGTTGGCCCGGATCGCGCGCCACTTCGCGGATTTCCAACAAGCCGTCTGCAATTTCAGGCACTTCCATTTCGTACAGCTTCGCAAGGAAATCGCCCGAAGTACGGCTGAGGATAACTTGTTTGCGGCCGGTGTTGCCGATTTCGTCCACACGCAAAAACAGCGCGCGGATACGGTCACCACCGCGGAAGTTTTCACGCGGAATCATTTGTTCTCGCGGAATCAGCGCGTCGAGCTTGCCCGGAACGACTTCGACGATGATGCCGTGGCGTTCTACGCGTTTTACCGTACCGGAAACGATGTCTTCTTTAACAGCCAAGAATTCGTTCAGATTTTGCTCGCGCTCGGCATCGCGGATGCGTTGCAGGATGATTTGTTTGGCAGTTTGCGCGGCTTGGCGGCCAAAGCCTTCGTTCGGCAGCGTTTCTTCGTAGTAGTCGCCGATTTGAATGTCGGTACCCGGAATTTCTTCTTGGATTTCTTCGATGGTTTTTTCCAGGTCGGGATAGGTGTAATCTTCGTCGGCAACAATCAGCCAGCGGCGGTAAGTATGATATTCGCCGGTATCGCGGTCGATTTCGACGCGCACGTCCATGTGCTCGCGGTCGGCTTTTTTCTTGGCTGCGGTAGAAAGGGCAAATTCCAATGCTTGGAACACCACTTCCGCTTCAACGTTTTTCTCGCTTGCCAACGCTTCGGCAAGTTGCAACATTTCGCGACTCATTTTTTAGAATCTCCAATATCAAGTTTTAAAATTTAAATTCGGGGCGCAGGCGGGCTTTATCGATATTATCCAAGCCGATTTGCGCGGTTTTGCCGTCGAAAGAGAGCGTTACGGTATCGTTTTCACAACCCTCGATGCAGCCGATAAAATTCTTTTGTCCGTCAACCGGCAGGCGGGTTTTGATTTTTGCCTGTTGTCCCGCAAAGCGAACGAAATCGGCGGCTTTTTTCAGCGGCCGGTCAAGGCCGGGGCTGGAAATTTCCAGATTTTTATAATCGATGTCTTCCACCATGAACACGCGGCTCAAATGATTGCTGACGGTCGCGCAGTCTTCGACGGTAATCCCGCCTTCCTTATCGATAAACACGCGCAGCGTGCCTTGCGCAGTCAGCTCGAAATCGACCAGTTCGTAGCCCAAACCCGGCAGGGTTTTTTCGAGAATTGTTTGAATATCCATGAATCTCCCGGAGTACATAAACAAAAAAAATGGCCCCGTGGCCATTTTTCGTCAAAATTGAAAAATTGGCT
Organism: Neisseria meningitidis; assembly: GCA_001062585.1. Classification (GTDB taxonomy): domain Bacteria; phylum Pseudomonadota; class Gammaproteobacteria; order Burkholderiales; family Neisseriaceae; genus Neisseria; species Neisseria meningitidis_D. The sequence goes on along the minus strand of JVVZ01000139.1, from coordinate 3,348 downwards.
TATTATAACCGCTTTCCACTCAAAAGAAAAGCGTTGATTTATCGCGGCTTTTTTTTTCAGACGACCTCATAGAGTGAATACGTCTGACGGCATAAAACCAAGCTTAAAATTATTGACAAAAACGGTCGTCTGAAAAATCGCCATTAAACCTTACCCATTGATAATCATCATTTTATTTCCAACCTTTCTTTTTCAGACGACCCCATTTCCCTTCCATACGGCTTGCACGAAGCACGCCGTCATTCTAAAATCCAAAGCTGTTATCATCGAAACAAAAAGGCATTGCCATGTCCGCCCGCCCCATCTACAACTTTTCCGCAGGTCCCGCCGTCCTGCCCGAAGCCGTATTGCGTACCGCACAACAAGAAATGCTCGACTACAACGGCACAGGCTTCCCTGTCATGGCGATGAGCCACCGCTCGGAAATGCTCCTCAGCATCCTCCATCACGCCGAACAAGACTTGCGTACGCTGCTGAACATTCCTTCCAACTACAAAATCCTGTTCCTGCAAGGCGGCGCAACCACACAATTCAACATGGTTGCGATGAACCTGGCGCATGGCTTCCCGTCCGCCGACGCAGTGGTAACGGGCAACTGGAGCCGCATCGCCTACGAACAAATGAGCCGTCTGACCGATGCCGAAATCCGACTGGTTGCGCACGGCGGCGAACAATTCGACTATATCGCCCTGCCACCCGTCGAAACTTGGGACATAGACAAAAACTCCGCCTTCGTCCACTTCGTCATCAATGAAACCGTCAACGGCCTGCAATACCAAACCGTTCCCAAACTTTCAGACGACCTGCCGCCGCTCGTTTGCGATATGTCCAGCGAAATCCTCTCGCGCGAATTTGACGTTTCCGACTACGGGCTGATCTACGCGGGCGCACAAAAAAACATCGGCCCCGCCGGCGCAACCGTCGTCATCATCCGCGAAGACCTGCTCGACCGCTGCCCCGACAGCATCCCCGATGTCTTCAACTACCGTTCCCACCTCAACCGCGACGGTATGTACAACACCCCGTCCACCTACGCCATTTATATGTCCGGTTTAGTGTTCCGCTGGCTGCTGACGCAAGGCGGCGTGAAAAAAATCGAAGCCGTCAACAACATCAAAGCCCAAACGCTTTACGATGCCATCGACGGCAGCGGCGGCTTCTACATCAACCGAATCCGCCCCGATGCCCGCTCGAAAATGAACGTCGTCTTCCAAACCGCCTCAGCCGAACTCGACCGCCGCTTCGTCCTCGAAGCCGAACTGCAAGGCCTGTGCCTGCTCAAAGGCTACAAAACCGTCGGCGGCATGCGCGCCAGCATCTACAACGCCATGCCGCTCGAAGGCGTACAGGCGTTGGCGGACTTTATGAGCGATTTCCAACGGCGTTACGGCTAAGACAAAATACGCTTTTAAAAGCGCAGCCGATTCAACACAAATCTCAAGCGCGGATGAATGCGTACCGTAATCAGGTAAATCAACGATATTCTGTTAATGCCCGCTCCCTGAAAAACCCAAAAGGTCGTCTGAAAACCTTAAACCAAGATTTTCAGACGACCTTTTTTATCTGATACGACAGAGACTTGTCCCATTTAGACAAGCCCGCTGCAACTAAAGCTTACATCCCGCCGTAATTCGGTCCGCTTGCGCCTTCGGGACAAATCCAAGTGATGTTTTGCGTCGGGTCTTTGATGTCGCACGTTTTGCAGTGAACGCAGTTGGCGGCGTTGATTTGCAGGCGCGGGCTGCCGTTTTCTTCAACGATTTCATACACACCCGCCGGACAATAGCGCGTTTCGGGCGAGGCGTATTCTTTGTAGTTCACGTCTATCATCGTTTGCGGATTTTTCAGCACCAAATGGTCGGGCTGGTTTTCTTCGTGCGCGAGATTGGCGAGGAAGACGCTGCTCAAGCGGTCAAAAGTCAACACGCCGTCAGGTTTCGGATAATCAATCGGCTTGCACGCGGCGGCTTTTTTGAGCTGCTCGTTGTCTTTGCCGTGATGTTTCAAGGTCCACGGGGCCTTGCCTCTGAAAATCATCTGGTCGATACCAGTATAGATTGAACCGAGGTAAACGCCCCATTTGAATGACGGACGGACGTTACGCGCGGCGTAAAGCTCTTGATACAGCCAGCTTTGTTCAAAACGTTGCTGATAATCCACCGCCTCTTTGCCGCTGTCGAAACCCTCCACTTCTTCAAGATTTTCCAACAAGGGAAACACAGCTTCAGCGGCAAGCATGGCGGATTTCATCGCGGTATGAATACCTTTGATGCGCGGCATATTGAGGAAACCCGCCGCATCGCCGATTAAAACGCCGCCCTTGAACGAGAGCTTCGGCAGACTTTGCAGACCGCCTTCAATCAGCGAACGCGCGCCGTAAGCGATGCGGCGGCCGCCTTCGAAGGTTTTGCGGATTTCGGGATGGGTTTTGAAGCGTTGGAACTCTTCAAACGGCGACAGATACGGGTTTTGATAGTCCAAACCGACCACGAAACCGACGGCGACCTTGTTGTCGTCGAAATGGTAAACAAACGCGCCGCCGTAAGTTTTGCTGTCGAGCGGCCAGCCCGCGCTGTGTACCACCAAGCCGGGCTGATGTTTTTCAGACGACACTTCCCAAATCTCTTTGATGCCCAAGCCGTAAGTTTGCGGCTGGCTGTTTTGGTCGAGTTGGAAACGTTCGATAACTTGCTTGGAAAGCGAACCGCGGCAACCTTCGGCAAACAAAGTTTGCTGCGCCCAAAGCTCCATACCTGGCTGGAAACTGTCGGTCGGCTCGCCGTCTTTGCCTACACCCATATTGCCGGTCGCAATGCCTTTGACCGAACCGTCTTCGTGATACAGCACTTCGGCGGCGGCAAAGCCCGGATAGATTTCCACGCCCATATTTTCCGCCTGCTCCGCCAACCAGCGCACGACTTCGCCCAAGCTGACGATGTAGTTGCCGTGATTGTCGAAATTAGGAGTAACCGGCAGATTGAACGCCTTTTTCTCAGTCAGGAACAACACTTTGTCCTGCGTTACCGCACGCGTCAGCGGCGCGCCTTTTTCTTTCCAATCGGGAATCAGCTCATTCAGCGCAATCGGATCGATGACCGCACCCGCCAGCGAATGCGCGCCCGCCTCAGACCCCTTCTCCACCACGCAAACGCTGATTTCGCTCCCGTTTTTTTCGGCAAGCTGCTTGAGTTTGATGGCGGCGGACAAACCCGACGGGCCTGCGCCGACAATCACGACATCGTACTGCATACTGTCGCGGGTGATGGATTCTGTCATGGCGGTTCCTGTATGTTTATTATAGTGGATTAACTTTAAACCAGTACGGCGTTGCCTCGCCTTGCCGTACTA
>JVVZ01000138.1:0-231 GCA_001062585.1 Neisseria meningitidis | reverse complement strand
CTAAAAATCCAAATCAGACAACAGCCGAATGGGCATCCATTTTGGCTTTCATCTCGTGGGCAAAGCCCACGCTACTTGTTGCTGCAACGGCAAACCTGTCCCTTCCCCCGCCTAGCGGGGGAAGGTTAGGATGGGGGTGGCTTTTGAAGTTTAGGTAAAGCAAATTCGTGCAAACCGTAGAGCCACCCTCTCCCCAGCCCTCTCCCGCCAGACGGGAGAGGGGGCAGGTTG
>JVVZ01000137.1:0-4047 GCA_001062585.1 Neisseria meningitidis | reverse complement strand
TACATAAGGGCGTTGGCAACGCCGTATCATTGCAATTTTAATCCACTATAATCCACTATATCTTCAAGTTGCGGTTTATTGAGTAATCTTTAAATTTATTCGATAGCAGTAAAAAAGGTCGTCTGAAAACCAAATTTGATTTTCAGACGACCTTATATTTCCAACGCATCAAACGGCTATTTGCCTGCCTTCAGCGATTGCCACAGGCGGACGCTCAGACGGCTTGCATCTGTTGATTTGGGCGATACGATAAAACTTTTATTCATCAATTCCTTGGTCGGGAAGATAGACACATCGCCGGTATATTTTGCGTCCATCAATGCGCGGGCAGGGCGGCTGGCGGGGGCGTAGGTAACGAAATTGCCGTTTTGTGCCGCGACTTCGGGATCGAGCGTGTGGTTGATGTATTTATGCGCATTGGCGGTGTTTTGGGCATCGCGCGGAATCATCAGGGAATCCACCCAGATGCCAACGCCGCTTTTGGGTGCTAACACTTCGATTTCAACGCCGTTCTTCGCTTCTTGCGCGCGTGTTTTGGCGATGTTCAAATCGCCGCCGTAACCGACTGAAACGCAAAGGTTGCCCGCCGCCATATCGTCAATATAGCCTGACGAAGTGAAGCGTTTGATGTCGGGACGCACTTTTTTCATCATGTTGACGGCGGCTTTGATGTCGTCGGGGTTTTCGGTATTCGGGTCTTTGCCCAAATAATGCAGCGCGAGCGGGATTTGTTCGATGGCGCTGTCAAAATAGCTGATGCCGCAGGATTTCAGCTTTTTGGTGTATTCGGGATTGAACACCAAATCCCATTCGTTTTCGGGCAGCTGCTCCGTTCCCAAGGCTTTTTGGACCAGTTTTTTGTTGATGGCGAGCGTGTTGATGCCCCAGAAATAAGGGACGGCGTATTGGTTACCGGGATCGACTTTTGCCATCATGGCAAGCAGGTCGGCATCGATGTTGGCGTAGTTCGGGATTTGGCTTTTGTCGATTTTTTGGTAGGCGCCGGCTTTGATTTGGCGTCCGACGTTGGCAATGGACGGTGCAACGAGGTCGTAACCGGACTTGCCGGTCAAAAGCTTGGCTTCGAGGGCTTCGTTGCTGTCGTAGTAGTCGTAGCGGACGTTGATATGCGTATTTTTTTCGAACGCTTCAAGCGTGGCGGGATCGACGTAGTCCGACCAGTTGTAGATATTGAGCTTGTCGGAGGCGGTATGGGAGGAAGGTGCGGAAGATTCTGCGGCGGTTTGTTGGCCGCCGCTACATGCAGTCAAGACGAGGCCGATGAGTGCCGCCGCCATTGAAGTTTTTTTCATGGGTACAGTCCTTTTGTGGAAGGGGGAATTGTTGCAGCGGCGGCAGTCAGTCAAGCGCAGACTGTCCGCATACAAAAGGTTAACTGTGGGGGCGGCCGGCATATGCCTCGGGCCCTTGATTCAGCAGGTTCGCATTAAACGGCAAAATCCCTGTCGGCGCAATAGTTTAGATGGGAAAATTTCTTCGTTTTTTCATTGCTTTCCGCTATGGTTTTCTTCATAAACAAAAAAATATTCAGACGACCCGAAAAGGTCGTCTGAAAAAAGTTGCACTTGCCTTATTTTCAATCTTGAGGCAAGGGAAAAATAGGGATTGTGCCAACAAAATTGCAGAAAGGATGAATATTAAAGATTCCTACGATATCGTGTTGTTGAAATGCAAATTATATTTGAAATAAATAATAATTTTTCTCAAGATAAAAAGAGTTGTCTAATAATCCATAAATCATTATGATTGAGTTTGGTATTTTTACTCAATTTTAAAATTCGAGGAGGACTCATGAAGAAAATATTGATTACTTTAACCGCAGCAGCCCTACCTTTTGCAGCATCCGCCGAAGTTGTCCTGTACGGACAAGTCAAAAGCACCATCACCTCCGGACAGGTGAAAATCAAGGGTAGTGAAGGTACGGAAAAAAGCGCGACCGCAACCCGTATCAATGACAATACCTCGCGAATCGGCTTCAAAGGCAATGAAAAACTTTCAGACGACCTCAAAGCCATCTGGCAAATTGAACAGCGCACTTCCATTTTAGGCGAATCCAACAGCCAGCGTTTCGGCAACCGCAATTCCTTCATCGGCTTGGAAGGCAAGTTCGGTAAGGTACGCGTCGGCAATATGAACAATATGCTCAACGAGATGGACACCATCGACCCGTGGTTGTACAAAACCAACGCGATGGGTTTGGGCATCAATACCCGCACCGGTGTGCGCACCACATCCGTGCGCTACGACAGCCCTTCGTTCGGTGGGTTTAAGTTCAATGCGTCCTACGCGCCACGCGACAACCGCAATCCGGACGACAAATATAAGCACGAACAACCCAGCAAAGAGCAATATACCGCCGGTTTGACTTATGAAAACAGCGGTTTCACCACCAACCTTGCCTACGGCCATTACAAAGGCGCGTACACCGACAAGAACGGTAAAACCAAAGCCGCGCAAATCGCTAAAATCGAAAGCTATTACGACAAAAACAACCTGTTCGTCGGCGTAGGTGCGCAATATACCAAAGGCCATGAAAGCGCAAATAAATATCTGGGTTACTTTACCGATGATTTCAATACTTACAAAGGCGCTGACATTACTGCCGATGCCGGTAAAAATGAAGCCGTCAAAGTTGCCGATGCAGCCGTTACCGTGGGTTATACCTTCGGCAACCTGACCCCGCGTCTCACTTACGCCCACGGCTGGGCGGCAAAAGGTGTGAACAGCGGCGAGAAACTGGTCGATAAATTCGACCAAGTTGTAGTTGGTACCTCCTACAAATTCAGCAAACGTACTTCGATGCTTGCTCATGCCGGTTATATGAAACTGGGCAGCAAAACCCGCCTGACGCCGACTCAAACAGGTTCTGTTGAACAAAAAGCCGTTTCTTTGGGCATGGTTCATAAGTTCTAATGAAGCGGTACGGATAGTCAGAAAATAGAAGAGGTCGTCTGAAAAACTTTATTTTGAGGTTTTCAGACGACCTTATTTATTTTGGTCTTGGTTTCCCTGCATGCTGTTTCCCGATAAAATACACGCTTTCGATTTTGACTCCATCCGCCATGCCGACCGACCTTCAAGCCATCAACCGCCTGCTGCCGCAAACCCAGTGCCGAGAATGCGGCTATCAAGGCTGTCTGCCTTATGCACAAGCTTTGTTGCACGAGGATGCGCCTGTTAATTTGTGCGCTCCCGGTGGAGAAACGGTGATGGTCGATATTGCCGCCTTATTGGGCAAGCCGCGCGTTGCGCCGGTCAAAACGCAGCCCAAAGCCGTCGCCTTGATAGACGAAGCCGCCTGTATCGGCTGTACCGCCTGCATCCGTGCTTGCCCTGTCGATGCGATTATGGGCGCAAGCAAGTTTATGCACACTGTCATCAGCGACGAATGCACAGGCTGCGGACTCTGCCTCCCGCCTTGTCCGGTGGATTGTATCGACATGATACCTTCCAAACAGGAATACCTCCCCGCCGCGCGCAGCCTGAGCCGCTCTTCCGAGGCGCGTTTCGCCGCTGCCGAACACGCGCAAAGCCGCTTTGATTGGCATACCGAACGCAAAGCGCGCGACGAGGCGGAACGCAAAGCCATGCTTGCCGAGCGCGAAGCCGCCGTTAAAGCCAAGCAGACGCAAACTCAAGCCGAAACCCAAGCTGCGTCCAAACCTGCCTTCAATCCCATGGATTTGATTGCCAAAGCCATGGCGAAAGCCCAATCCCAACAAGACAAGCTGGTTGCGTCCGACAACCGCGAAGCATTCAAAAACCGGCAAATCGAAGAAGCCAAAGAGCGCGCCGAATTGCGCCGCGCCCAACGCGATGTCAAATATGGCAACGAAGAAGAAAAAGCCGCCGCGCTTGCCTATCTGCGCCGTTACAAAGCGGAGCAAGAAGCAGCCAAAGAAATACGGTGATGTCGGTGGAGAGACTTTGAAGGTCGTCTGAAATGGGTTTTCAGACGACCTTTAAGCTAAATCAAGTATAGTGGATTAAATTTAAATCAGGACAAGGCGACGAAGCCGCAGACAG
>JVVZ01000136.1:0-599 GCA_001062585.1 Neisseria meningitidis | reverse complement strand
TGTACTGTCTGCGGCTTCGTCGCCTTGTCCTGATTTTTGTTAATCCACTATAAAGCCGCTGTCGGAGCATGGATTCTGTTTTCAGACGACCTTCAACGCTTCTTCTGCCTTTTGCAGGGCGGTTTGCTCGTCGGCTTCGACGATGTAGTTCACGCCCAGCGCGGGGGCGAGTTTGGACGATTGTTCGCGGAAGAATTGCAGTTGCGCCGCGTCGGGTTCGATGAGGAGCATGGCGGCGCAGCGTTTGGCGAGTTGCGGCCGGTGTACCTTTATCCATTCGATGTAGGTTTTGCGGTCGGCAATGCGCTGTTCGTCGCTCACCTGCCGCCGCATCGGGGTGCAGACGGTGGCGAAGCGGCGGTTTTGGTTTAACAGGGTTTCGAATTCGGCCAGCCAGTCGGCGAAGTCGGCGACGTGGGTCAGGTCGGTCAGGTAGATGGTGCCTTCGGGCAGGGTTTTGGCGGGGGTGAAGTAGTGCATGGGGTTCCTTTGGGTGTTTTGGGAGTTGGGTGCAGGTTGGATATTGTTGATGATTAGACTTCTTGTGCCGTCATTAGCTTACGCAAGTCCGCTTCGCTACCCCCGCGCAGGCGGGAATC
>JVVZ01000135.1:0-2547 GCA_001062585.1 Neisseria meningitidis | reverse complement strand
CTGTCTGCGGCTTCGTCGCCTTGTCCTGATTTAAATTTAATCCACTATACAAACCCCGATGGGCAACATTCATGGTCAAGTGTTTTTAGGATGCGGCTTTTCCGTTTTGCCGTTCACTTTCTTTTTGGGCAGGATAAAGTGCATTTTCAAACCATTCGGCTTGATGTTTTCAGCCATGATTTTGCCGTTGTGCTGCTCCATGATGTGTTGGGTCAGGGCAAGGCCTAAGCCGGTACCGGGTTTGCTGGCGCTGGAGTCGGCACGGTAAAAGGCGGTGAAAATGTGCGGCAGTTGCATTTCGTCCACGCCGGGGCCGTTGTCGGTAACGTCCACAATCCAATGCTTGCTGTCTTGTCCGATATTGACGCGGATGGTGCTGCCTTCGGGGCTGTAATTGATGGCGTTGCGGATAACGTTGTCAAACGCGCGGTACAAATAGCCTTCGTTGGCGCAGACCGTGGCATTTTCGGGGATTCTGGGTTCGACCGAAAGGGTAACGGTTTGTTTGTTCTGCTGGGCGATGCTTTGGTTGTCTTCCACGATGTTTTTCAGGAAGGGGACGAGCTTCAGGCTTTCTTTTTCCAGCGGGATGTTGGACGTTTCCAAACGGGACAGCGTCAGCAACTCGCCAACCAAGGTATCCATGCGGGTCAATTCGCCTTCCAGCCTTTTCAGATATTGTTCCTGCTTTTGCGGCTGCGCCTGAATCAGTCCGACAATTGCCTGCATACGCGCCAAGGGCGAGCGCATTTCGTGGGAGACGTGGTGCAGCAGGTGGCGTTCTTTGGCAACGAGTTTTTCCAGTTTTTCCGCCATTTTGTCGAACTGGATGGCAAGGTGGGACAATTCGTCGTCACGGTCGTCCACTTGCTGCGAAATACGGGTTTCAAGTTCGCCGTTTGCCACCCTGTCCATACCGCTGCCCAAGATTTTGATGGGCTTGGTAATGTTGCTGGCGAGGATGTACGCCATCAGCAGGCCGACGACGATGATGAAGGAGAGGATGATGAATTCGTGCCAAATCGGGGCGAGCGGCAGGCCCGGGATAAAGAGCGGGCTGGGCAGGCGTTGCGCCTGATGGCTGTCCCAACCTTTGATAAAGAAGAGGTATTCTTCGCCGAAACGGTCGTATTCGATGTGCGCCAAATCGGAATTGGGATTATTGATGGCAAACACGCGGGCGCGTTCGATGGTGTGGTTGTCGATGTTGCGGTCGAGGATGTCTTTTTTCTCGTCGCCCAAAATGACGTAAACGGAATTGGAGACGGGGCTGTCTTCCCATTCAGCCAAAATTTCGCGCGCACCGCTGTCCCCGCGCGCCCTAAAGGCGGAGAGGATGCTGTTCATCAAAGTGGTTTCGATGGTGCGGCGTTGGTTGAATTGGTTTTCGGCGAGGGTATTTTGCACCAGCCAAAAAGAAAAACTCGCCACAAAGATTGCGCAGACGATGACTGCGCAAAATGTGGCGAAGATGCGTTGAAACAGTTTCATTGATCTGTTTTATCTTTAGTTTTTAACAAACAGGTAGCCCAAGCCCCGTACGGTCTGAATCAGCGAGGCATCGCCCAGTTTGTGGCGGATGCTGGAGATGTGGACGTCGATGCTGCGGTCGAATTTTGCCAGTTTGCGGTCAAGCGCTTCGATGGACAAAGTTTCTTTGCTGACAACTTGTCCGGCATGGCGCATCAGGACTTCGAGCAGGTTGAACTCGGTACTGGTCAGCTCAAGCGGAGTGTCTTTGATGGTCGCCTGACGTTTGGCAGGGTACAGGACGACGTCGCTGACGGAAATGCTGTTTGGCGCGTTGTTCGGCTCGCCGCTTTGTTGCGCACGGCGCAGGATGGCGTTGATGCGTGCCAACAGTTCGCGCGGGGTGCAAGGTTTCGGAACATAGTCGTCCGCACCCATTTCCAATCCGATGATGCGGTCGATGTCGTCGCCTTTGGCGGTCAGCATGATGATGGGAACGGTGCTTTGGGAGCGGACGTTTTTCAATACGTCCAAGCCGTTCATTTTCGGCATCATGGAGTCTAATACGACGACATCGTACTGACCGGTCAGGATTTCGTGTACACCGGCTTCGCCGTCCGGAACGCTGTGGACGTTCAATCCTTCGGCGGTAAGGTATTCGGTGAGCAATTCAGTCAGCAAAGCGTCGTCATCTACGAGTAATACGCGACTCATGGGATTTCCTTTTCGTGATTGTATGCGCTGCGCAAACCCGAAATAAACGGGTGCGGCGGATAGTGATGGCTAATCTTAACACGCATTTTGAGTTTTTTGATAGCTTGTTTTCCTATGCTTTTGCGCTTTTTTGCATTGCAGGGACGCTGTCTTTACATTTTCAGACGACCCCTGTACCAAATCCCCAAAATATACGCCGGATACGCGCCAAACGGACGGCAAAATGATGCCGGTAAAGGCTGCGTTCGAGAAAGGACGAGGGATTCTATAGTGGATTAACTTTAAATCAGGACAAGGCGATGAAGCCGTAGACAGTACAGATAGTACGACAAGGCGAGGCAACGCCGTACTGGTTTAAAGTTA
>JVVZ01000134.1:0-4283 GCA_001062585.1 Neisseria meningitidis | reverse complement strand
CAAAGAGAACGATTCTCTAAGGTGCTAAAGCACCAAGTGAATCGGTTCCGTACTGTCTGTACTGTCTGCGGCTTCGCCGCCTTGTCCTGATTTAAAGTTAATCCACTATAAAATGAAACGGCTTTGCAGCAAGTTTATTATTGATACAAAAAGGTCGTCTGAAATCCGATTTTCGTTTTCAGACGACCTTTTGAGCAAATGATGGCGTTATTTGGGCTCTTGCGGCACATAACCTTGAACGGCATCTGCGCCGTCGCCGAAGAAATACTGTTCCATTTGTTGTGCCAGATATTCGCGTGCGCGCGGATCAGCGAGGCTTAAACGGTTTTCGTTAATCAGCATGGTTTGGTGGCGTGTCCACGCATTCCAAGCTTCTTGGGATACATTTTCAAAAATGCGCTTGCCCAATTCGTTGGGCAGTGGTGGGAATTTCATACCTTCGGCTTCTTTGCCGAGTTTGACGCAGTGAACCATACGGGTCATGGCGGTTTTCCTTCAAAAACGGGGTTTCAGACGAGGCATATTTTAACGTATCGGCCGACGTTCGGAAAGGCGGGGAGGGCTTACCACATTGCCTTTCTACGCAAAGGCTCGTTATGGTCGCCTTTGACAAGTTCCCAAATGGTCAGACCCATTTGGGGTCCGAGAAGTGCTTTTTGTGTCCGTACTCCTTCTCCTTCAGGGAAAATTTCGCCTTTATTGAAATGGCGGGTCTCACCGTCAAAGCTGGTGATTTTCCACATACCTGAAATTGGAACTGGCTCTTCCTCGACGCCGATGATTTCCTGCGGCGCTTGGGTGTAGATCCGCTTGCTGTCCTTTTCTTTGACTTCCCAGCCGTCCCATCTTCTCGACCAATAATACATCTGTTCGCGGGTAATGCCGCCCATATTTTCGCGCGGATATTTTTCGCGTATCGGTTCTAAAGCTCGGTTTAGCGCAATGTAGTCCAAGGGTAAATCTTCGCGGATATCCCCTGTTTCGGGCAGGCTGCCGATTTTAAAAACCTTGATACCGGCAAAGTCGCGCAGAGTAATATCGGGATGATTTGCCAAAACAGACTCTATCCTGCCTGCCGGAAGCTGTCGGTAAAGTTCCCTACCGACCAGTGTGTACCAACTGATACTGCGTATGTTGTATCTATAAAACGTTGACAGATAATCGGTCGTGACCGGAATCAGCCCCAAATTTTCGCGGCAAACCCCGTATTCATACGGCGCACCGTCGTAATAATTATGCGGTGGAATTGCTGCCAGTCCGATATAACCGTGGAAAACATCCAGCTTCTCTGAAATCTTACCGACAAACTCATCCAGTTTTGCCAAATCTTGGGGAGAAGACAAAATTTCCAGTGGCAGATTAAAAAGCAGGGTGCCTAACGGCATATACGGCTCATTTGCCAAACCTGCAGCAATAGAGGTGATATTGAAATAATAGGATGCACTGGTATTTGCATGCTCGCTTTGCATTCCCCACTCGATGTTGGGCGGATTTTTCTCCCGACTATCCAGCCAACGGTAGATTTTATCGCGTTCTTTCAGATATGATTTTTCGGTCAGTTTGACTTCCTTAATATCACTATGACCTTTTTCGTGCCAAGCTATTGTCAGCTTGTCTTTCGCCCATTCGTAATAGAAATCCATCAAACCGGTTAAGGCATCGGCGACATCATCGCGGGTATTGAAATAGACTACGCCGCGTATGCCCAGTTGCAACAGGGTAAAGCCATGTTCGTTGTAGCGTTTGGTGCGGTCGGCGGTATAGCGGATGGCAGCGAGTTGCTTTGTGATGTCGCTCATGGAATGTCCTTATGTTGGTATGACAAACGTCGTCTGAAAGAGTGTAGCGTTTTCAGACGACCTTTACCGCAAAGTAGGATTATTCGGCATAAATGAGGGTTGAACGGAATGGGGTGGCAGGGATGGGGTCATCTGAAAACCGTGTCCGGCTTTGCAGAATCACCAGCCCGCCTGTTGGCACGACTTTGCGCTTACACCTCAAACGTATCCAGCCAAATCCACTAGCTCTCGTCGGTATCGGCACAACAAACCGTAGCGCGGGTTCTACCCGCGAAGCAGATGTCAGTACAAATACCCGACTCAGGCTGACGGACGGAAATATCGCGGGTAAAGCCCACGCTACGGGGTTCGGTTATCTCAAGTGAGTTTTGATGAATAAAGGTCGTCTGAAAACCGTGTCCGGCTTTGCGGCATCACCAGCCCGCCTGTTGGTACGACCTTTCGCTTACGCCTCAAACGTATCCAGCCAAATCCGCCGGCTCTCGTCGGTATCGGCACAGCAAACCTTAGCGCGGGTTCTACCCGCGAAGTAGATGTCAGCACAAATACCCGAATCAGACTGGCGGACGGAAAATCCCGCGGGCAAAGCCCACGCTACGGGGTTCGGTTATCTCAAAGCGTGTTTTGATGAATAAAGGTCGTCTGAAACCCGTGTCCGGCTTTGCAACATTATCAACCCGCCTGTTGGCACGACTTTTCGCTTACGCTTTAAACGCATCCAGCCAAATCCGCCAGCTCTCGTCGGTATCGGCGCAGACGGTCAGGGTTTCGCCGTTTTCGATGCTTTGGAATGAGAGGCTGCGGGCGTGGAGCATGAGGCGGGTGGTGCCGAGATGGGCGGCGGTGGCGTAGTTTTGGCGCAGGTCGCCGTAGTTGGTGTCGCCGACGATGGGGTGGAAGATGTGTTTCATGTGGCGGCGCAGTTGGTGTTTGCGGCCTGTGTGCGGGATGAGTTCTGCCCACGAGTAGCGCGAGGTCGGGTAGCGGGCGGCGGATTGGAAGGGCAATTCGGTGCGCGCAAGGCAGCGGTATCGGGTTTGGGCTTCTTGGAGGGTGGCTTCGGTTTGGGATTCGGCGATTTTGTCGGGCTGATATTTGAGGGGGTAGTCGATGAGTCCGTCGTCGGGCAAATATCCGCGCACGATTGCCCAATAGGTGCCCAATAGGTTTTGCATGTGGTTTTTTGTTCGAACTGCTGCGTCAGCAGGCGGGCGGCTTCGGGGTCGAGGGCAAACAGGAGGACGCCGGATGTGGGGCGGTCGAGGCGGTGGGCGGGATAGACGTGTTGTCCGATTTGGTCGCGCAGGGTTTGCATGACGAACTGTGTTTCGTGGCGGTCGAGCCAGCTTCGGTGGACAAGCATTCCGGCGGGTTTGTTGACGGCGATGGTGCGGCTGTCGCGGTAGAGGATGTCGAGCATGGCGGGATGTGGGCGGAAATGGGGGATTGTAACGCAAGCGGTCGCGGCTGAGACGGCAATCTTGAGGCAGAAACGCATGATTCGGTTCAAATAAGGAACACTTGCTGCCGTTCATGTTTGCGTTTTCAGACGACCTCGGGTTCTGTCGGTTACAATGTGGGGGTTTAACAAGATAAAGGAAAAACCGTGAGCCTGCTCAAAAAACTGCCCAAGCCCATGCTGACCGATGAGGCGCGCCGCGAGATTCAGGCGCGGGAGTCGTATCATGTTTTGAAGATTATTTCGGAATTTGTCGAAGCGGGCGAGGAGCTGCGGGCAATTCAGCCTGCGGTCAGCATTTACGGCAGCGCGCGCACGCCGGAAAACCATCCCGATTATGAATTTACGCTGCGGCTGGCGCGCAAGCTCTCAGATGCCGGTTTTTCCGTCATTTCGGGCGGCGGGCCGGGGATTATGGAAGCGGCGAACAAGGGCGCGTTTGCGGGCGCAAGCCCTGCGGTCGGGCTGAATATCGTATTGCCGCACGAACAAAAAGCCAATCCGTATCAGGATTTGTCCATCAAGTTCCAACATTTCTTCCCGCGCAAAGTGATGTTTGTGAAACACGCGGTCGCGTATGTCGTCATGCCCGGCGGCTTCGGCACGCTGGACGAATTGTTTGAAAGCCTGACGCTGGTGCAGACGGGCAAAACACCCGACCGCCCGATTATCTTGGTGGGTAAGGATTTCTGGTCGGGCTTGTTGGACTGGATACGCAAAGAGCTGCTCGGGCGCGGGCTGATTGCGGAAGCCGATATGGATTTAATCCGATTGATTGACGGCGAAGACGAAATCATCGAAGAAATCTTCGCGCATTACGAAAACCGCTTGGAAGATTTTTCAGAAGGCGTCAACGCGTGGTCGCTTGGATTGTGACGGGTGGAGAGGTCGTCTGAAAACCTTCCGAACCTCGCGGGTTGAGCTGAAATCAAGATAAGGCGGCAACGTCGTATCGGTTTCCAGTTAACCCGATATATAGTGGATTAAATTTAAATCAGGACAAGGCGACGAAGCCGCAGACAGTA
>JVVZ01000133.1:0-6594 GCA_001062585.1 Neisseria meningitidis | reverse complement strand
TTGAGCTAAGGCGAGGCAACGCCGTACTGGTTTAAAGTTAATCCACTATAATCTGCCAACAGGTTTTCAAGCCCAAAAATCGCGCGGCGGGTCGAGGACGGGTTTGACGATGCCGGTACGGACGGCAAAATCGCCGAAGCCTTCGTCGTCGAGGCGGTTTTGCGCCCAGTTGCCGACCCAACCGTCGACGATTTCGAGAATTTCGGGTTCGGTAATGTTTTCTTTGAACAGGCGCGGGATACGGGTACCTTCGCGGTTGCCGCCTGCGTAGAGGTTGTAGCGGCCGACGGCTTTGCCGACCAAGCCGATTTCGGCGAGCATGGCGCGGCCACAACCGTTGGGGCAGCCGGTGACGCGCAGGACGATGTATTCGTCTTCCAAGCCGTATTTGGCGAACATTTCGTCGATTCTGTCGGAGAACGACGGCAGGAAGCGTTCGGCTTCCGCCATCGCCAGAGGGCAGGTCGGCAGGGCGACGCACGCCATGGAGTTTTCGCGCTGGATGGTGATGGATTTGCTGATTAAGCCGTGTTCTTTGGCGATTTTGTCTATGGTGTCTTTCAGCTCGGGCGGGACGTTGGCAACGACGAGGTTTTGGTTGGCGGTCAGGCGGAAGTCGCCGGGGTGGATTTTGGCGATTTCGCGCACGCCGGTTTTCAACGGCCTGCCGGGGTAGTCGAGCAGGCGGCCGTTTTCGATGAACAGGGTCAGGTGCCAGTTGCCTTCGAGGCCTTTAACCCAGCCGATGTGGTCGCCGCGATGGGTGAAGGCGTAGGGGCGGATGGGTTCGAACTTGATGCCCATGCGCCGTTCGACTTCTTCTTTGAATACTTCAACGCCGACGCGCTGGAGTGTATAGCGGGTGCGGGCGGCTTTGCGATCGCTGCGGTTGCCCCAGTCGCGCTGGGTGCTGACGACGGCTTCGGCGGCGTTGAGGGTGTATTCGAGAGGGACGAAGCCGAATTCGTAGGAGGTGTTGGGGTAGGTTTTGGTGTTGCCGTGTTCGCTGGAAAGCCCGCCGCCGACAAGGACGTTGAAGCCGACAAGTTTGCCGTTTTCTTCTATGGCGACGAAGCCTAAGTCGTTGGAATGGATGTCCACATCGTTGTCAGGCGGGATGACGACGGCGGTTTTGAATTTGCGCGGCAGGTAGGTTTTGCCCAAAATCGGTTCGACGTCGTCGGCAATTTCTTTGTTGCGTGGTTCGGTCGGTTCGGTGGTGAACACTTTTTCACCGTCCAGCCAGACATCGGCGTATGCCATGGTGCGCGGCAAAAGGTGCATGCTGATGCGTTTCGCCCATTCGTAGGCTTCTTGGTGCAGCGGGCTTTGAACGGGATTGCTGGTGCAAAGTACGTTGCGGTTGACGTCGCTGGCGGTGGCGATGGAATCGAGGCCGAGTTTGTGCAGGGACTGGTGCGCCAGTTTCAAATCGGTTTTTAAAATGCCGTGGTACTGGAAAGTTTGGCGGTTGGTCAGTCGGATGGAGCCGTAAATGGTGTGGTCGCCGGCAAATTCGTCTATGCCCAGCCACTGCGCCGGCGTGATGATGCCGCCGGGCAAGCGGCAGCGCAACATCATGTTTTTTAAGGGTTCGAGTTTTTGATCGGTACGCTCGGCGCGGATGTCGCGGTTGTCCTGCTCGTACATGCCGTGGAAACGGATGAGCTGGAAATTGTCGGCGGTAAAGCCGCCGGTAAAGTCGTCGGTCAAATCGTCTTTGATGGTACCGTGCAGATAGTCGCTGCGGTCTTTCAGGGCTTCGTTGCCGGAAAGCGGGGTGTCGGGCAGCTTGGCGCGCGGGTCGGCGGTGGTAGTCATAGGGTGCTCCTTATTCTCAGTTTGGAGCTACTTTAATCAGGTCGTCTGAAAATGGGAAAGAATGGTTTGTTCGATTTAAAGATGATTTCGTTATATGAATCTGATGTTTTCAGACGACCCTTGGTAATCTAAATTTTGCCAATCGCACTGTTTGTTTGGAAGCCAACACATTCATTTCAAAGTCAAGTTAAGCTATAATACCCGCCGACACATACCATCTCTCCCACCTTATCCCATGCAACTTACCGCCGTCGGACTCAACCACCAAACTGCGCCTTTGAGTATACGCGAGAAGCTGGCATTCACCGCAGCAAGCCTGCCCGAAGCCGTCCGCAACCTTGCTCAAAGCAAAGCAGCGAAGGAGGCAGTAATTCTATCGACCTGCAACCGCACCGAGCTTTACTGCGTCGGCGAAACCGAGCAAATCATCGAATGGCTGGCGCAATATCACAACCTGCCTGCCGAAGAAATCCGCCCCTATCTTTATACCTTGGACAACAACGAAACCATCCGCCACGCTTTCCGCGTTGCCTGCGGATTGGATTCTATGGTGTTGGGCGAGCCGCAGATTTTGGGACAGATTAAAGATGCCGTGCGTGTTGCACAAGAACAAGAAAGCATCAATACCAACCTCAACGCATTGTTTCAAAAAACGTTTGCCGTTGCCAAAGAAGTGCGCACAGACACTGCCGTCGGCGAGAATTCCGTTTCGATGGCTTCCGCATCCGTCAAACTTGCCGAACAGATTTTTCCCGATATCGGCGATCTGAACGTTCTATTTATCGGCGCGGGCGAAATGATTGAATTGGTCGCCACCTATTTCGCCGCCAAAAGTCCCAAACTCATTACCGTTGCCAACCGTACCCTGCCGCGCGCCCAAGAGTTGTGCGACAAACTCGGACTGAATGCCGAGCCTTGCCTGCTGACAGAGTTGCCCGATATCCTGCACGAATACGATGTCGTCGTTTCCTCTACCGCCAGCCAGCTCCCGTTGGTCGGCAAAGGCATGGTGGAACGCGCATTGCGCCTGCGTCTCAATATGCCCATGTTCCTGCTCGACCTTGCCGTTCCGCGCGATATCGAAGCCGAAGTGGGGGAGCTGGGCGACGCTTATCTCTACACTGTTGATGACATGATGGGCATCGTCCAAAACGGCAAGGAGGCCCGCCAAAAAGCGGCTGCCGAAGCCGAAGCTATGGTGGAGAAAAAGGTCGGTGAGTTTGTCCGCCAACAACAAAGCCGCCAAAGCGTCCCCCTTATCCGCGCCCTGCGTGACGAAGGCGAACGCGCCCGCAGGCAGGTTTTGGAAAATGCGATGAAACAGCTTGCCAAAGGCGCATCGGCGGAAGAGGTATTGGAGCGGCTCTCCATCCAATTGACCAACAAACTCCTCCACTCTCCCACTCAAACACTCAATAAGGCAGGCTCGGAAAACAGCAATCTGGTCGATGCCGTTGCCCAAATTTATCAATTGGATCAACACGATTAACGATTGGAAAGGTCGTCTGAAAATTTTCAGACGACCTTTCCGTATGCCTATCCGCTTTATCGATTAAATCCCCAAAATCCGTATCTCAAATATCTGAAAACTTATGCAGACACTTTATCTTGCCTCCGGCAGCCCGCGCCGCCGCGAAATCCTTGAAAACTTAGGCTACCAAATTCGGCGTATTCCCGCCGATATCGATGAAACGCCATTTCCTGACGAAAATGCCGCCGATTATGTTCAGCGTATGGCGAACGAAAAGAACGCTGCCGCCGTCGCCCAATGGTTTGAACAACATGATACGCCGCCCGAATTTCCCATTCTGACCGCCGATACCACCGTTGCCTATCAAAACCATATCCTCGGCAAACCCGAAACCCAAGAGCATGCCGCCGCAATGCTTGGGCAGTTGTCAGGGCAAACCCATCAAGTGCTGACTGCCGTATGCGTGTATTGGCAAGGCAAAGCGCGCAGCGTCTTACAAACCAGCGATGTGCGTTTCAAAACCTTATCCCCTGACGAAATCTTTGCCTACATTCAAAGCGGCGAACCGATGGATAAAGCCGGTGCATACGGAATCCAAGGCTTGGGCGGCGTGTTTGTCGAGCATTTGCAAGGCAGCTTTACTGGCGTGATGGGGCTGCCCGTTTATGAAACCGTCGGTTTGCTGATGCAATTTGATTTGTCTGTTCCGCCTTTTTTCTGAGGTTCGGGGTTGTTCAGTTGCAGTAAAAATCATCAATCTTCTTTGTTTGTCTTTATGGCTGTATTTTTTAGATTTAAAAAAGAGTAAAAAGAAAATGAAAAAAATCGGTTTGTATTTATTCATATTGTTGTTTCCTGTGTCAGTAAGCGCCAATAATTACGAACAAATTGGAGATAAAAGGCAATCGATTGAAATAAATAATTTTTTTAGTGACGTAAAGAAGGAAAATATTACGTCTTATGAGGAGGGCGATTTTATTGTCGTTAGGGTTGATGATTTTGGTGGGAGATTTTATGAAGAATATTACATAAAAAGGAATGGGAAGTTATTGATTTTAGATAAATTGAAAACGATTAGTCTGTATAAGGAAGATTTTGACGTTAAATCTTTAGAGTGCAGAAAAAATATCCATAAACCCATAAAAGATTATGATAGGCAGACTGTTTTAAAGATGCATGGTGAGAAATGTAGAACTTTTTATGCAGTTGAAAATACATTGGACGATTTAGAAGAATATGTCAAAGACCACTCGGATTTTGATATAGATAAAAGTAGAATGGATTGGTATCTTGGCAGATATCCGATTAATCAGAAAAATATTGCAACTTACAATAATATAGCATTTTATCTTAATAATCAGGAGTATCATCAGTCTGCAATATATCTCTTACATAAGATTATTAAGGCATCCCCAGATAGAACTGTTGCATACTTAAATATTGCAGATGCGTATTGGGATTCAAAAGATAAACGGAATGCAAAAATATTTTATAAAAAATACCTCTTCCAAATAAAGAAAACCGGGGAGAAAGCCTCCGTTCCTTCTCGGGTATCTAAAAGGATAGCTCAATAAATCTTATGACGGATTGAGGTTTTGTATTTGAAACAGTTGTGATAAGCCGTAGATTTGGATAATTCTCAGTAATGAAAGAGGTCGTCTGAAAACGCTAACTTGGTTTTCAGACGACCTCTTTGTTTGTCCACTTACGTCAATTACTCAAGCGATAACGCGGATGTTTTGTCTGTCTCGTTTGAATTTAATTTTTAATATAGACGGCAGCAGGTTGTCGAAATACCAGTGTCCGTTCGGCAGCTCTAAAGCGCCTCCGGCGCAGCGCATGATGACGCTGCGGCCTGATAATTCGTCTGTTTCCGTGATTTCCACTTCATGCACTTTCCCCCAGTCAGCAACAGGCAGCTTGGATGCCATGGCATGAATTCGGGTATTTTGTTCTTCGATTCCGTCACCTTTATGGCATGTCCCATTGCACTTGCCGACAGCCTGCACGGGGCATAACGCTCCCTTTGCGTGACTGACCGGCAAAATGTTTAAGGCATCGGGACAGAAATGGTGTTCTTGCGCCCAGATGTTCAATGCGCGTTTTGCCGCTTTTTTGTGGATAAATAAGCCGTAAGGTCGGGTGGTGCTGCTGCCGTTGTCTAGCGGCACAATTCGTGCCTTCAGTATGCCATGTTCGTCGGGTATGAACTTAACAGTCATAAATGTTTTGGGATTCAATTGCTTGAGGGGAAATGGTGCAGATAACTCCCCTTGATATTCCTGCATAACCTGAGCTTTCAACCACAAGGCATGCAGGCTCCCTACTGCGGGGATGAATTTCACATCTGCGGCATTTTGAATATAGTGTAAACCTTCTTTGTTGTGGAGTAGGGCGGCGATTTCGCTATACGTTTTTTCATAGGCTTCGACGGACAGCACTTTTCCTGAATGGTCAAACCAGACAAGTACGCCTACCGTATCGGGTAATGAATAGAGTTTTGCCGTCAAAGAATCGGATAGCTGAGTCGGCAGCATTTTCGGATTCATCAACGTACGGCAATGATTGTCCCATTCATCGGAGGTTTTCTCTTTCAGGCTGTGTTCCAAATAATCGGCAAGCGCCAAAACATCCGCCAATGCACGGTGACGATCGTCCGTTTGGATTCCCATCCTGCTGATAATACTGTCAAGATTGTGTTTATAAAATTGAGGGTACAGACGGCGGGACAGTTGGACGGTGCACAATGCCGGAGCGGCAAAATCGATGCCTGCCCGATAAAATTCATGACGCAGGAAGGTGTAATCGAAACGGCTGTTGTGCGCCACAATCAAAGAGCCGCGCAGTAAAGGCAGTATGTCGGGAGCAATTTGGTCGAAAGCGGGAGCCTGCGCCACCATTTCATTGGTAATGCCGGTCAGTTGGACGACAAATTCAGGAATCGGCTTTCCCGGGTTGATCAATTGTTCGTAATGTTCTACCCGGCCGTTTTCAAAGCGCAGAAAAGCAATTTCCGTCACCCTGTCTTGATACAGATTGCCGCCGGTAGATTCTAAATCAACGACCACAACAGGGCGGTTCAATCGGGTAAAAGCTTCCGATAATCTCAACCAGCGAGAAAGATGAAACATCCTAAATTCCTGAAAATTCACACAACAGGGCAGTATTCTACACTTTGCACATCGTTTATCCAAGAAAACCCTTGACAAGTCATATATGGGAAAATATAATCCAAATCTTTCTTTCAGTGCACCCGTAGCTCAGTTGGATAGAGTATCTGGCTACGAACCAGAGGGTCGGGC
>JVVZ01000132.1:0-1149 GCA_001062585.1 Neisseria meningitidis | reverse complement strand
TTCTGCTTCAGCTTTAGCTTTCTGAGCCTCTTCAGCGGCTTTACGTTCTGCTTCTGCTTTGGCTTTCTCAGCTTCTTCAGCAGCCTTGCGTTCGGCTTCTGCTTTAGCTTTTTCGGCTTCTTCAGCAGCCTTGCGTTTGGCTTCAGCTTTGGCTTTTTCAGCTTCCTCAGCCGCTTTACGTTCAGCTTCAGCCTTAGCTTTCTCAGCAGCCTTGCGTTCCGCTTCTACTTTAGCTTCTTCAGTGGCTTTGCGCTCTGCTTCAGCTTTAGCTTTCTCAGCTTCTTCAGCGGCTTTACGTCCCGCTTGGCATTCGGCGTTGCATTCTATTTTGGGTTGGTTGGTATCGCTTGAGGCGGTTGACGGCGAACCGCCTCCTCCACCGCCTCCGCAGGCGGCAAGTAAGGATAGGGCAAGGTAAGACAGGATATGTGGATAGTTTTTCATCGTAATGTACTTTTATATTTAAAATAGTTATGTGATATTCATTTTATGGGCTTTTTTATAACATGTCATTCATTTATTTGACGAACGGTACTTTTTGTTTATAAATAGTTTATTTTATTTGAATTTTTATGTTGCGAAATGGGTAAATTTTTAGATAGGCGGTTTTTTTGGTGGTCAAACGGTTGTGATTTGCTTGTGTTATAATCCGCGTTTCATACAGGTCGGACAGACAGTCGCCGCGTATCGCGTAAGGCATACGGGGAGGAAAGTCCGGGCTCCGCAGAGCAGGATGCCGGCTAACGGCCGGGCGCAGAAACGCGACGGAAAGTGGAACAGAAAGCAATACCGCCGACGGCCGCCTTCGGGCGGCACGGGTAAGGGTGAAAAGGTGTGGTAAGAGCGCACCGTGCACTTGGTAACAAGGCGCAGCAGGCTAAACCCCATCCGGAGCAAGACCAAACAGAACGCATTGACGCTGCTCGCCGAGCGTTCGGGTAGGTTGCTGGAGCGCATCAGTAATGGTGTGCCTAGAGGAATGACTGTCCGAGACAGAACCCGGCTTACCGTCCGGCCTGTATGTCCCGATTATCGAAAAGGTCGTCTGAAAACCGATTTTTGTGTTTCAGACGACCTTTTGCCATAGATATAGTGGATTAACTAAATCAGGACAAGGCGAGGCAACGCCGTACTGGTTTAAAGTTAATC
>JVVZ01000131.1:0-331 GCA_001062585.1 Neisseria meningitidis | reverse complement strand
ATCGTTTTTACAAAAAGAAACCTGCTCGCAAACAGGCTTTCGTTTGTAAAAAAGCAGCTCTTACCAATTGGTAGAGCTGCATAAACTGCTAAACATTATGCCGATGTAGAGCAGGAGTGAAATTTAGTGAACATCAACCCAACGTCCACCATTTCGTTCTTCGCCGACGTAGCGTACCTTGTCGCCTGCCGTCGTCCAGTCGTGATTGAAATAAGCCTTGCAATAACCCGGCTTGTCCGGGCGAATGTAGGTTTTCTTGACCGTTTGGCAGTTGTCTTCGACAACATATTTACGTCCCAAGCTGTATTTGGTCTTTTGTTCGCAAACCTTT
>JVVZ01000130.1:0-6520 GCA_001062585.1 Neisseria meningitidis | reverse complement strand
TAGTACGGCAAGGCGAGGCAACGCCGTACTGGTTTAAAGTTAATCCACTATATAAGATTGATGGGGCGTTGAGGAATAACAAGCAACACCTTTGTCGAGACTACCCCAGTTGCTTGAGATGCTTCTTAAACATGTTATTTCCCGTATACAAAATCCCATTTGCGCCAAAGTCAGGGGCTGTCCGGTATGAAAACAGGCTGCACAAAACTGTTTTGTATGGTAAAGTCTGCTTTTAATAACTCGGCGGTTTAAAGCCGTCATTCAGGGGCTGTTTGAATTTAAAATCAGATTTGTTGGAAACGCTGCATCGTTTGCGCGGCGTATTTCGAGAAGCGGGCTGTGTGTCCGTCTGGTTTTAAATTCAAGCAGCCCTTTGCGTTTACAAAAACAGATAGAAGGTAGATTCCCATGCAATCTTGGCAGCTTCCCGAACATGTTGCCGATGTGTTGCCGACCAACGCCCGACAGTTGGAAAGCGCGCGAGAGCAGTTGTTGACTTTGTTCCGAGTGCACGGTTACGAGCTGGTACAGCCACCGCTGATGGAATACAGCCATTCCCTGCTGACGCACATTGACGCGGGTTTGTCTTTGAAAACCATTTTGGTGGTCGATCAGCTGAGCGGTCGGCAGTTGGGCATCCGTGCCGACATTACGCCGCAAGTGGCGCGTATCGATGCACATCTTTTGTCCGCCAATCAAGGGATTAACCGCTTGTGCTACGCAGGTCCTGTGTTGCACGCGCGGCCGGAAGGTTTGCTCAATATGCGCGAACCTTTGCAGGCGGGGGCGGAGATGTATGGTTTCGCCGACATACGGGCGGATATCGAACTGATTGACCTGATGCTCAAAAGCATGAAGATTGCCGATATGGGCGAGGTTTTGCTGTCGTTGGGGCACATCGGCGTATTCCGCGCTTTGTCTGATGCGGCGCATTTGGATGCGGAGCAGTCCGCAACACTGCTTGCGTTGATGCAGGATAAAGATACCGAAGCGGTCGAAACGCAGGTTAAGGCTTGGAAACTGGACGGTATGTGGGCGAAAGCATTCTCGCTGCTGCCGCGTCTGTATGGCGGACGGGAAGTGTTGTCCGCTGCGCGCGAACGATTGCCTGATCTGTCGGCGGTCGGCAGCGCGTTGGACGAATTGCAGGCAGTGTGCGACGCATTCCCGAATCAGAAAGTCCATATCGATTTGTCCGAACTGCGTGTCGACAATTACCACACGGGCTTGCTGTATGCGGCATACGGCTCCAATTTCCATGACGCGGTCGCACGGGGCGGGCGTTATGACGGATTGGGCGAATATTTCGGCCGTGCGCGTCCGGCAACGGGATTCAGTTTCGACTTGCGCAGCTTTATCGGACGTTTGCCCGCCATTGAGCGGCAGCCCGTCGTCTTGGTCGATGCGGAAGATGCCGAAGCGGCTCGCGAAGCAGTCGAAGCCCTGCGTGAACAAGGGCAGTGTGTCGTTGTCGACTACGGTATCGGACACAACGCTTCGGAAGAGGTTGCAGGTCGTCTGAAAAAGTCGGACGGCGTTTGGCAGGTTGAGAAAATTTAAATACCCATTCATAGCGGATTAAAGGCAAATCAGGGCGGGGCGCAAAGCCGTCTTGGTTTGAAGTTGATTCATGATAATTTTTTAATATTAATAGGTTATATGGCTATGGCTAAAAATGTTGTAGTAATCGGCGCCCAGTGGGGCGATGAAGGCAAAGGTAAAATAGTCGACTGGCTGGCGGAAGAAACCAGCGGTGTCGTGCGTTTCCAAGGCGGCCACAATGCGGGTCATACTTTGGTTGTCGGCGGCAAGAAAACCATTTTGCGCCTGATTCCGAGCGGCATCCTGCATGAAAACTTGGACTGCTTTATCGGTTCCGGCGTTGTCGTATCCCCCGAAGCATTGTTGGGCGAAATCGACGAGTTGAACGCAGCAGGCGTGAAAAACGTTGAAGGTCGTCTGAAAATCGCGCCGACCTGCCCGCTGATCCTGCCTTACCACATCGCGCTTGACCAAGCCCGCGAAGCATCGCGCGGCAAAGGCAAAATCGGTACGACCGGCCGCGGCATCGGCCCAGCCTACGAAGACAAAGTGGCACGCCGCGCCATCCGCGTCGTCGATTTGCTGCATCCTGAAAAACTGCGTGAAAAACTGGATGCCGTCCTTGCCTATTACAATGTCCAACTGCAACATCTGCACAATGCCGAGCCGGTGAAAGCGGAAGACGTGATGGCGGTTATCGAAAAAGTTGCGCCGCGCATTACGCCTATGATTACCGACGTATCCCGCGTGTTGAACGAGAAAAACAAAAACGGCGAAAAACTGCTGTTTGAAGGCGCGCAAGGTACGCTGTTGGACATCGACTACGGCACTTACCCCTTCGTTACCTCATCCAACTGCTTGGCAGGAGCCGCTTCCGCAGGCGCGGGCGTAGGTCCGCAAATGCTGGATTATGTTTTGGGCATCGTCAAAGCCTATACCACGCGCGTCGGTTCAGGCCCGTTTCCGACTGAATTGTTTGACGAAGTAGGCGCAGGTTTGGCAGAACGCGGACACGAATTCGGCTCCGTAACCGGCCGCGCACGCCGTTGCGGTTGGTTTGATGCCGCCGCGTTGAAACGCTCCATCCAAGTTAACGGCATCTCCGGTATGTGTATCACCAAACTGGACGTGATGGACGGCATTGAAACCATCAATATCTGTGTCGGCTACGAATTGCCCGACGGCAGCAAAACCGACATCCTGCCTTGCGGTTCGGACGCGGTAGAAACCTGCAAGCCGATTTACGAAACCATGCCCGGCTGGAGCGAATCGACTGTCGGCGTGAAAAGCTATGACGCATTGCCTGCCAATGCCAAAGCATATTTGAAACGCATCGAAGAAGTCTGCGGCGCACCGGTAGCCATCGTCTCTACCGGCCCCGACCGCGAAGAAACCATCGTTTTGCATCATCCGTTCGCATAATGGTTTGATTGTAAAAGGTCGTCTGAAAACTTGGGTTTTCAGACGACCTTTTTGTATAGGCCTGACGTCAATCGGCAGTCATGAAATGTGGTTTTCTTTGCCGATCATTTTCCTATATTTATGATTTCCTTAGTAATAAGCAGTATTGTTGATTTCGTAACGTTGATGGAGCTTAGCATCTGGCAATGCAATTTTTTGTCCATCTTTTTGAATATATGCTTCTATCAACTCAAAATAATCATTGAATTTCAATTTCAAAGTAGCAAACTGATTCATTGATGGTGTACTAATATTATGCACTCGAGTCCTTCCAGGAAACGC
The DNA here is from genome assembly GCA_001062585.1 of Neisseria meningitidis. Taxonomy (GTDB): domain Bacteria; phylum Pseudomonadota; class Gammaproteobacteria; order Burkholderiales; family Neisseriaceae; genus Neisseria; species Neisseria meningitidis_D. The sequence goes on along the minus strand of JVVZ01000130.1, from coordinate 3,235 downwards.
CTGTTGAAATATTCTATACAGCCTGTTCAGCCGAATATCGTCGTATATAATTTTATAATCATTCTGCTCTTGTTCTTCAGTCTTAAATGGATGCAATCTAATACCCCACCGCTTACCCGTTTCCTTTTCGATCAACCATATCTTGATGTAAGTCGGAATTGCCTTCATTGTATTCTTCTCTTCTTCGATTCTCTCCTTACCTATGGCTGTCCAGCGCTCTGTATTGGCGAATTCCATATAGTATTCGCCGTTCCATTCCCCTCCATCGACTTCAACTTCCAAATTCCATGGATATTTCGTTTGCATCTGTTTGTACCACTCCGCACTCACCTTTTTGGGTCCATCTATATAAGTGTGATAGAAATTGGGGTGTTCTTTACGGACGCTGTCTAAGTATTCTTTCCGTTCTTCAAGATTGTGAAAACGTGCGACTCTGTAATACCATATTTCATTGAAATGATGTTTGGCAGCCTCTTCCACAGAAGGCATGATTTCTTTTGCCTGCCAGGACATCAATTCCTTGCGAATAAATACATTGGTAAGGTTCAGCGTCACCCAGCCGTCAGGAGCAACAGCCAATTCAAAATCATTGGGAGATTCATATTGCGGAGTTTCTGTGTCCTCTACTGCATTATTGAATACCCTGTAACTTTTTGCCATCATAGGACGTATCTTGTCGGTTGGAAGGGCTTCATCCAACTGATAAAATTTATTTTCAAACTGAGAGGAATAGGTAAAAGTCAGCCTTTCGGGAAGTAAATCAAACTCTGCCGTTCTTCCCAAATACCCTCCTCTTCCCCATATAGAACCCGTACCAAAGAAATTTCGCAATACTGTTCCGTTCTGCAAATAAAAATCAGAACTGTACTTATTTGATACATCTATTGCTTCTGCATCCAATGTTAAATATGAAGAATTTTCTGGTGTGGCGTTAACCAATATTGCATCTGCCATCGTAATTCCCCAAGTCATGCCTTTTGCATTCTCGGGGTTGCCCTGGCCTTCAATCATTCCGTTTAATCCTATATTTGCCAATGCAATACTGAGGTAGCCTGCTGCTACTATTCCTAAAAGGATATTTGTTTTCTTGTGTTTCATTCAGACGACTTTTTTACTAATCTATTGATTCCAATATAGATAAGAGTTAATGATTTCCATCCAATATCTGTAAATTACCCAGCCATTGAGCAAAATAAAAATAATTGCGCAATATTTCCAATGACGGTTTTGATACATTCTGATGATGCAGTAGGCATTGATAATTAGAAAAAACGCATATTTGCCAATTTCTTCCCAAAATACCTGAAGCGCTAACACCCAATATCCCATATCTCCGCCCGTTTAAATTTTTTCAAGGTTTTCATTATCAAATTTAAAAATTATCTCCATGCTGCTGTTAGCAGTGATTGAACTCTATGAGTGAGGTTGTCTGAAAACGATATTTCAGTTTTTCAGACGACCTTTTTCCATCATTTAGACCTGATTGACAGCGTTTGTATGAAAAATAGATGCATTATACATTATTAACGAAAGGCGATTTCGTTCATATCTATATAAATACTTCATCTAACCCTCTGAAAAACTTTTCAGACGACCTGTAAACCTATATGATTGCACGGCAAGACAAACAAAGGAGCAAACACAATGTCAACAAACGAATACACGCAAATCGGCTGGATAGGCTTGGGTCAAATGGGTAATCCGATGGTAACGCGGCTTTTGAGCGCCGGTATCGAAGTCGGTGTTTATAACCGTTCGCCCGATAAAACCGCTGACCTTGCCAATAAAGGCGCGAAAGTGTACGCAAGCACCATCGATCTTATCCGCGCTTATCCCGTTATTTTTCTGATGGTTTCCGACTTCGCGGCTGTGCGCGATATTTTGAGTGAAGAGGTTCGCAAGGAGCTTGCGGGCAAAATCATTGTCAATATGAGCACTATTGCTCCTTCTGAAAATCTTGCCGTTAAAAAATTGGTCGAAGCTGCGGGCGGTCAGTTTGCAGAAGCGCCTGTTTCCGGTTCGGTCGGTCCTGCTACCAACGGTATGTTGCTGATTTTGTTTGGTGGAGAAGAAAGCGTTTTAACGCCTCTGCAAAAAGTGTTTTCCATTGTCGGCAAGCAAACTTTCCATTTCGGCGGGGTAGGGAAAGGTTCGGGCGCAAAACTCGTGCTGAACTCCCTGCTGGGTATTTTCGGCGAAGCATACAGCGAGGCTATGCTGATGGCCCAACAGTTTGGTGTCGATACGGATACCATCATCGAAGCCATCGGTAATTCCGCTATGGATTCGCCTATGTTCCAAACCAAAAAATCGCTGTGGGCAAGCCGTGAATTCCCACCTGCCTTCGCACTCAAACACGCTTCCAAAGACCTTAATCTGGCGGTCAAAGAGCTGGAGCAAGCCGGTAAGTCGCTGCCTGCCGTCGAAACCGTTGCTGAAAATTACCGTCAAGCGGTAACAGCAGGTTACGGAGAACAAGACGTTGCCGGTGTTTATTTGAAATTAGCAGAACATTAGAAATAGCGTTGGCTCAGAATATGGATTCAAGGTCGTCTGAAAACCGTATAGAAGTTTTCAGACGACCTTGTTATCGCAGGCAACCCCCAATAAATACTGTTTCAATCGGCTTCTCAACTTCACACGAAAGCTGCACCTCTAAAAAGGATATTTCCCATGACGCAAAATGAAAAACAACACACTAAACCACAAGGCGAGCTTTTGCTGCGCACCGTTGCCATGCCGCGCGACACTAATCCCAATCAAGATATTTTCGGCGGTTGGATTATGTCGCAAATGGATTTGGGCGGCGGTATTTTGGCGGCGGAAATTGCACAAGGCCGTATTGTTACCGTAGCTGTTCAGGAAATGAATTTCATCCGTCCTGTGAAAGTGGGGAATGTCGTCTGTTGTTACGGCCGCTGCGTGAGCGTGGGTAATACTTCGTTGCAACTGAAAATCGAGGTTTGGGTAAAAACATTGATGAACGATCATCTTACTGAGGATCGTCAACTCGTGACAGAGGCTGTCTTCACTTATGTCGCCATTGATAGTGAAGGTAACAAACGCCCGATTCCGAAAGAGGGAAACCCAAAACTGGAAGGTTTGATTTAAGCAAAAGGTCGTCTGAAAACGGATTTCAGACGACCTTTTTAATTTGACATTGAGATGAAATGGTATAGTGGATTAAATTTAAATCAGGACAAGGCAACGAAGCCGCAGACAGTACAGATAGTAC
>JVVZ01000129.1:0-5476 GCA_001062585.1 Neisseria meningitidis | reverse complement strand
TAGTGGATTAACTTTAAACCGGTACGGCGTTGCCTCGCCTTGTCCTGATTTAAATTTAATCCACTATATTCTCTAAGGGGTCGTCTGAAAACGGTTTAGGCGATACGTTGGCGCATTTGCTCGAAAAGGCATACCGTTGCCGCCATGGCGACGTTTAACGATTCGGTCTGTCCCAGCATCGGGATTCTGACGCTGCCGTCGACTTTTTCCAAAATTTCCCGACTCACGCCGCTGCCTTCATTGCCGAAAACCCAAGCGCAAGGGGCATTTAAATCCAGTTGGTACAAGTCGGAAGGGTTGCGCCCGTCCAAAGCGGTCGCCCATATTTTGTCCTGATAAGCATCCAGCCACTGCAGTAGAGAAACGCGGCTGTATATGTTCAACAGAAAATGCGCTCCCATACCCGCCCGCAATACCTTGGGCGACCAAATATCAACGCAGTCATTACCCAACACAATCTGCTTGACGCCCGAAGCTGCTGCGCTGCGTAAAACCGTACCGACATTGCCCGGGTCTTGCAGCCTGTCCAACACCACGCAGTCGCCACTTAAAGGCAAATCATCTTGCGGCGGAATCTCTATCCAAGTCATCACATCATCGGCGTCATTCAGACTGGTGATTTTAGACAAGGCTTCGTTTCCGACCCAAGTAATACAATCCTCATCCAAGCTGCTGATTAAATCTCGGATTTCAGAATGCGTGTTTTTACTTTCGGGCAAATACACTTGTTTGGGCGTGTACCCCGCCTCTAAATAGACCTGCAAAAGATGCACGCCTTCCAACACGGTTTGCCCATATTCCCGGCGTACTTTAGATTGTGAAAGCAGCTTGGACAAATGCTTGAGCTGCTCGTTTTGCGCGGAGGTAATTAATTTCATGTGGCGCATTATATAGCGGATTCAAATAAAAAGGATACAGCTCAATACCGTCCGACTTTGTTCAACCCGCTTTTTCAGACGACCTCAAGATGCGTCCGGTCAAAAACAAAATCCCTGCCCGAATAGCTCGGGAAGGGATTTTCTCTACTTGATGGAAATCTGTATCTCTATGCAGCTTAATGAACGACGGAATCCTGTTGAACCTGCGTTTCAGTTCGAACCGTAGTCTGACTCACACCTTTGTCATTCTTTGCGGATTCAGGCATTACCACGGCATCCGAAGCATTTTTTGCTGTCGGATTGGCGGCTACGGGTACAATATTTTCCTGTTGGTTTTTGGTTTCAACAGCTTTTTCAGCAACCATGCCTGAAGATTCGCCCTTCACTTGCGGACCGAATTGCCATACGGCGACGGCAACCGCAGCCACGCTGGCGGCAACGGCGAAAGATTTGAAGAAAGAGTTGTTCGCAGCCTGTACTTCCTTAACAACAGGCATCACAGCGGCAACTTCGGCTTCATGACGCTGTTTGTGTTCTTCGCTGATTTCCGCAAGCGTAGCGGTAAATGCCGCGCTTTGCATGAAATCCGCATCACGCCCTGTCCCTTCTTTATAGCGCATACAATCGCCTAACAGATGGTACTCGTACCACGCTTCGGCAGCGGCATCGTCGGACAACAGACGGTCAAGCATTTCTTCGCTTACTTGGTCTCCATCCATCAGCATGGAAACATATTCTCTTGTTGTATCCATAGTTGTTACCATTTTTTTACCACCTTTGATTTTCAGAGGTTTCCAGCAGCGGCCTCAAATCTTTTGCTATCACTTCCCGCGCCCTGAAAATACGGGAGCGGACCGTTCCTATCGGACAATCCATAATTTTGGCTATTTCCTCGTAAGACAAACCGTCCATTTCCCGCAGGGTAATGGCTTTGCGTAAGTCTTCGGGCAAATGCGAAATCGTTGATTCGACTGTTTGCAGGATTTCCCGATTGATCATTTCAGCTTCCGGCGTATGGTAATCCGCAATCTGATCCGACAAATCCAGAATATCCCCGTCTTCGTTAGCAGCCTCTGCACTGACGAACGGCTGCTTTCCTGATGTTACTAAGAAATTCTTGGCTGTATTGATGGCAATCCGGTACAACCAAGTATAAAAAGCACTCTCACCCCGGAAATTCGGCAAGGCCCGATAAGCCCTAATCATTGCCTCTTGCGCCACATCATTGACTTCGTGTTCGTCTTTGACAAAACGGGAAATCAATCGAATGAGCCGACGCTGATATTTGGACATCAGCAACTCGAATGCTTTTTGTTCGCCCTTCTGCGCGCGCTCTACCAAGGCCTGATCAATCTGGCGATCATTCATATCTTACCTTTTATAATAACTGCATTATAAGCTATAAAATAGTAAAGCGTGCCGTGCCAGTTAAAGACAACTGCCGCCGTATTTAGTTCCATTTATATCTCAAAAATTTTCCGTAAACCGGTAAAAAACCGTCAAACCCTTGAAAATCGTGGCTTACCGTAAGGTTAACAATAGCAATGCAGTTTCCGTCAGTATTTGTGATAATCGGCCAGCATTTTCTGACGAACGGTACAATATGGTTTTCTTGCAACACTTTCTTAACGTTTTTATACAAAAAACCTACATTCATCATATCATCACTGCCCGCCGTCCGAATGATTCCTTCTTCTTCCAAGACCGATTCCGGCAATCCGTTGCGGTGCGGCACCAGAAAAAAGCCGTTTTCTTGGAGAATATCTTTCAGACGACCTCTGACTTCTTTTCCCTTTATCCAATCTGCGTCCGCAAACTGGTTTTGTTTCAATATGAATAAAAAATCCCGGTATAAACATACCGATGTTTCGCCGAACTGCCATTGTGCAGTTTCTGCTTCCAACAGTATCCGCGCGAAATCCGCCAGCTTTCTCGGAGAACTTTCCACAATCCCATTCTCTTTAAAAAACCGCCAAAGAATCCGGCTGCGGCGCGCTTCGCTGAATGTCTGCCAGCGGCTGACTTGAAAGCGCCCGCTTTGGCAAACCGTCTGATAATCCGCTTCGACAACTTCGTCCAAAATCGCCAAATCGGTTTGCAAAGAACGAATGTTGGCACAAACATGACGGTCAAAATTCGGAATGCGCTCCCGCCAAACCGGCAACGCCTCGTAACGCATCCAATTTCTTAAAAAAGCTGTATCAGCGTTACTTTCATCTTCGATGTTCGGCAGGTTGCAGACAGCAGCGTAGTTTTCTAATTCTTTTCGGGAAAACGTCAGCAGCGGCCGCCAAATTTGCGTTCCCTCATCCAGCTTGCGCCATGGCGGCATGACGGCAAGTGCTTTGATACCGCCGCCGCGAACCGCCGCGAGCATGAATGTTTCAATTTGGTCATCCTGATGGTGCGCCAATGCGATGATGCCGGAGGGGTCGTCTGAAAACGCCTGATAACGCGCTTTCCGTGCGGCGGCTTCGATTCCCAAGCCGTCTTTTTTGACTTCAACTTTTACGCTTCTAAACGGCACATTCCATTCTTGGCATAAGCGTGTGCAAAACCCCAGCCAGTCATCCGCATTGCGGCTCAATCCGTGATGAACGTGCAAAGCGTGTACGTCCAATCCAAGCTCTTCCCGCAAACACACGAGCATATGCAGCAACACCACCGAATCCAAACCGCCGCTTAGTCCGACCGTTACCGTACAACCATCTGGAAGCGAACGCGCCGAAAGACGCAAGGTTTCCAACAAACCGCGGCATTGAGGCGGAAGGTTTTCAGACGACGTCGGGTTCATATGGCGTAATCTATGTTATGTCCAAGGCAAGTTCTTAGAAATGAAAAAGCAGGCAGGGGGGCTTCTGCCTGCTTTTCTGCACATTAATTGTTTACTTATCTGTAAACTTGCCATAAGCCATGATCCGATCGAAACGGCGCGACAGCAAATCCGCCATCGGCATATTTTGCGCTTCGCGCAACTCGGCTTCCAACACCGTTTTGACGTTTTTCATGGTCGTTTCAAAGTCTCGGTGCGCCCCGCCCAAAGGCTCGTTGATCACGGTATCGATCAAATCCAGTTCTTGCAGGCGTTTGGCGGTAATGCCCAAGGCTTGTGCGGCATCTGCCGCTTTTTCGGCAGTTTTCCACAAAATAGACGCGCAACCTTCCGGAGAGATAACCGAGTAAGTTGAATATTGCAGCATATTGACGTAATCGCCGACCGCAATCGCCAGCGCGCCGCCGGAACCGCCCTCGCCGATAATGGTACATAAAACCGGCACACGCAGGCGGGTCAATTCGTACAGGTTGCGTCCGATGGCTTCGGACTGACCGCGCTCTTCCGCGCCGATGCCCGGATACGCGCCCGGCGTATCGACAAAAGTCATCACGGGAATATTGAATTTCTCGGCAGTCTGCATCAGGCGTAGTGCTTTGCGGTAGCCTTCAGGGCGCGGCATACCGAAATTGCGGCGGATTTTTTCTTTGGTATCGCGGCCTTTTTGATGGCCGATAACCATCACGCTTTGACCGTTGAAGCGCGCCAAACCGCCGACGATGGCATGGTCGTCTGAATAATGGCGGTCGCCGTGCAACTCTTCAAAATCGGTGAAAATGGCTTGGATGTAATCTAAGGTGTAAGGACGTTGGGGATGGCGTGAAACCTGCGAAATCTGAGCGGGCGTCAGCTTGTTGAAAATCGATTTGGTCAAGTCGTTGCTTTTCTTCTGCAATCTGGCGATTTCATCAGAAATATCGACGGCGGATTCGCCCTGCACAAAGCGCAACTCTTCGATTTTATTGGTTAATTCGGCGATGGGTTGTTCAAAATCCAAAAAAACTGGTTTCATAGGGTGAAGCTCTCGGTAGGGACGCTGCCGCTATCATACGCCAATCAGGCATATTTGGCAGCATTTCTCATGGAGGATATGCCGTGCAAAACGGCAGATAATCGGGCGGATGCCTTTTCAGACGACCTTTTGCGGATGATATAGTATATCTGCACTAAACAAATGAAGTGCCGTATCTTATGATAAACTTCCATTCAGTTCAATCATTTCAAACAGGCTATGAAAAACGAACACGACAATACGGCGATGCGGCTCGACAAATGGCTTTGGGCTGCACGCTTTTTCAAAACCCGCGCGCTGGCTCAAAAACATATCGAATTGGGCAGGGTTCAGGTCAACGGCGCCAAAGTCAAAAACAGCAAAAACATCAGCGCGGGCGACATCATCGACCTGACGCTCAATTCGCTGCCTTACAAAATCAAAGTATTGGCACTCAACCACCAGCGCCGCCCCGCCCCCGAAGCGCGTCAGCTTTACGAAGAAGACATGAAAACCGCCTCCGAACGCGAAGCGCAAAAACAGCTTGACCAAGCAAGCCGCATCAGCGCGGCATATCCCGACGGCAGGCCGACCAAACGCGACCGCCGCCAACTCGACCGCATGAAGCGCGACAGCTGGTAGGGTTTTGTAAATTCTGTTTCAACTGCGATGTACAGCAGAACGGATATATTTGAAACTCCGCCAAAAACAAATCATCCGTTTTTATAGTGGATTAACTTTAAACCAGTACGGCGTTGCCTCGCCTTGCCGTAC
>JVVZ01000128.1:0-4707 GCA_001062585.1 Neisseria meningitidis | reverse complement strand
ACTGTCTGCGGCTTCGTCGCCTTGTCCTGATTTAAATTTAATCCACTATAAATAGAGGTTTGCCAATACGTTGCAGCCCTTCATGTTTTTGCCGTCGCAGGCTTTTTTCAGCGGCAGGTAGGCATCGGCGGGGCTTTCCAGATAGTCGCGGGTCCAAATGCCGAGCGTGACGCAACTGTCGAGCTGGTTGCGCGTGCATTGTGTAATCAGGTTTTGATAGGCTTTGTCGTCATAGTCTTCGGCGTATACCGCCGGCAGCAGTCCGAGCAGAAGGGCGAACAGTAGGGAGGTTTGGGCGGGTTTCATGGTTTTTCAAGAACCTTTGTGCGGATAAGGGTTTGTCGGCGGTTGCGCAATCTGAATGCGGATATCTTTGAAGGCGATATCAACGTTAACCTATTCGGTTTTCCAAACAAGATTTGACTGCCGCCTAATCTGTTGCATCTTTGCAAAAGGTCGTCTGAAAACGTTCAGACGACCTTTGGGTTTTATTTGCAGGTTTTCATATTCAGGCTGCCGTAGCGGCCGACGATGTTGCGGATTTCCTGTGCGTCTTTTTCATCGACCGACATGAAGATGACGGTCATGCGGGAGACGCTGAGGGTGCTGTCGGCGGCGTTGCCTTTGTCGTCTTGTTCGACGATGCGCGCGCCGCCGAAACCTGCTGCGGACAGGCGCGAGATGAGGACTTGGGCGGAGGAGCGGCTTTTCATGACGCCGAGGCTGATTTCGCCGTTGTGGAGCGTGCCGTTGAAGCCTTTGTTGCCGAGGGCTTCGAGGCGGTTCATGGCTTCGCTGTCGGCGGGCAGCACGACGCGGAAGGTTTTGGCGGCGTGGTCTTTCGATGCGCCGCGTTTTTCTACGGTGCGGCTGGCGGCGTGCGGCCAGCGGGTCAGCAGGCCTTTGATGCGGTGGTAGTCGTCTTCGTCCAGGGTAACGCTGGCGTTAGACGTACATTGGCGGGCGGCGGCTGCGTTTTTGGCGGCGGGATTTTCGTTGGCGGCAGCATTCGGATTGGTGTTTTCGGCGGCGGCTTTTTCTTTTTCGCGGCGGGCTTTTTCTTCACGTTCTTTTTTTTCTTTTTCGCGGCGCGCCTGTTCCTCTTCTTCTTTTTTCTTGCGTTCGGCTATGGCTTCTTCGGATTCGGGCTCGGGCAGGTCGGCTTGTGTTTCGTCGGTTTGCAGCCAGTCGGGTTGCGCGTTGTCGGCAGGCGCGGGGGCTTGCTGCGGGCGCAGGGATTCGGGTTGGGCGAGTTCGTGGGCGCCGCCTTCTACGGGCGCGGCGTTGGGGGATTTGGCGTTGTTGAGGCGGTGCGTAATCATGCCGCCGAAGACGATGATGTTGAGTGCCACGAGGGCGGCGAAAAGCCATTTCATGAGTTGTTTTCCTTTTTTGTGTTCGGTTGCCGTTGCGGTGTGCGGGCGGTTTTGTGTTGTTATTGGTTGTGGCGGATCGGCATCAAAGCCAACCCGCTGAAGTTTGCTGCGTCTGAAGGTCGTCTGAAAAGCGGTGTTGCGTTTCAGACGACCTTTTTGAATCTGTGCTACGGTATTGCTGCTTATTCGGGCTGCTTATCAGGCTGTTCCTGCTCTTGCGCGACCCAGTTCAATAAGCCGTAAATGACGAGATTATCTACAATTTTTACTGTATTGTCCAAAACAAACTGCTTGGGCAGGGCGTTGACGACTTTGCTTGCGCCGCCGCCGGTGATGATGACGTCGACGGGTTTGCCTTCGCCTGTTTTTTGTTGCAGCCGCCCGTGCATCATGATGACGGCTCCGCAAACGGCATCCATCATGCCGCTGGTGATGGCGTTGGGCGTGGTGGTGGGGAAGGGGTACACTTTGCCGGCGGGGCGGTCGAGGTTGGCGGTTTTGGCGGCGAGGGCTTCTTTCATGAGGTGGAAGCCGGGCATGATGGTGCCGCCGAGGTAATGGTTGTCTTCGGTGAGCGCGTCGGTGGTTACGGCGGTGCCGCAGCTGACGACGACGCAGGCGTTTTGGCTGAAACGGCGGCTGCCCAAGGCGTTGAACCAGCGGTCGGAGCCGTGTTCGGCGGGGTTGCGATAGTGGTTGCGGATGCCGAGCGCCTGCGGCATGGAGGGCAGCCAGCGGACGGGCGCGGTCAGGTGGGCTTCGACCAGGGCTTTTTTGAGGTCGCCGCACACGGCGCAACCGACGATACGGGTGCGGTCGTCTGAACGCGCTGCCCATTCTTCGCCGAGCCTGCTCAAGTCGCGGTAGGGCGCGCGGGTAACTTCGTTGAACACGCCGTTTTCCACCCATGCCCATTTGAGCTGGCTGTTGCCGCCGTCGAGCAGGAGGAGGCGTTCGGGCGGGCGCGGCGCGGTGGCGCGGGGCGTGTCGTCGGGGCGCAGGCTGATTTCGCCGCTGACGACGGTTTGTTCGCCCGCGGCTGTCATCAGGTGCAACGCGCCTTGTGCATCGACATTGAGTACGGTGCCTTCGTTTACGGTTTGCCCGTCGCGCAGGAGCAGGACGGGTCTGCCGTGGTCGCGGTGGGCGGTTTGGTATTCTTCGAGGAAGGGGGCGAACCCGTTTTGCGCGTATTGCGTCAGCACGGCATTGAGTTCGCCCAATAATTTGTCCAACAGCGTTGAAGCGGGAATGCAGTGTACGGAGGCGGTGCCGCGGGCAAGCTGCGCGTTGTGGAAGAGGGCTTGGACGGAAGCGGCGTTTTCGACTTCTTTGGGCAGGACGAAATTGATGCCTATGCCGATGACGGCAGCGGTTTTGCCCCCGTTGCGGACGGTTTCGATTAGGATGCCGCCGAGTTTGTCCCTGCCGGCGACCAAATCGTTCGGCCACTTGATTTGTATGTCCAAACCCGATGCGGCTAAAGCGCGGCGGCAGGCGAGCGCGACGGCGGTGGCGAGCGAGCCGAGTTCGTGCTGCGGTTTGTCGAATACCCAGCCGAAGCTGAACATCAGGCATTCGCCCAGCCGGTGTGTCCACTTGCGTCCCTGCCGCCCGCGGCCTTTGGTTTGCAGATGCGCGACGCAGAGCGCTTTATGGGCTTGTTCGGGCGAAGTGCGCGCCAGATTCAGGATTTCGTCGTTGCTGGACGTGCATTCATGTTTTAAGGTCGTCTGAAAACCGCGTTCCGCGCCCAAACGCTGCAACGCTTCTTCGTTAAACAAAGCAAGCGGGCGCACGAGCCGCCATTGCCCGTCGTGCTGGCGCAGCAGTCCGCGGATGTGTGCGGGCATCTGTTGCCAAAAGCCGTTGAGCTGGTGCGGCTTCACGCCCGCGATACGCGCGAGATGGGAAACGTGTTGCGGCAGACCGTCGGCAAGTTCCGCCAAAACCCGACTGTGCGGCAGTTTCAGCGCGGTCATTTGCCGCCCTCGGCTGCGCGGATTTTTTCCAGCGTTTTCGTGGTGGAAGTCTGGTGCAGGAACGGAATGGAAAACACTTTGCCGCCGCGCACCAGCGTTTCTTGCGCGCCGACGATTTTTTCGACCGGCCAGTCGCCGCCTTTAATCAGGATGTCGGGTTTGATTTGCTCGATCAACTCGGCGGGCGTGTCTTCGTCAAACCAAGTGACCAAATCCACGCTTGCCAACGCAGCCGCCACCGCCGCGCGGTTTTCCAGCGGATTGACGGGACGGTCGTCCCCCTTGCCCAAACGGCGCACGGACGCATCCGTGTTCAAAGCCAGCACCAACGCCGCCCCCGCCGACCGAGCCTGCGCCAGATAGGTAACATGCCCCCTGTGCAGAATATCGAAACAGCCGTTGGTAAACACCAGCGGGCGGGGAAGCGTGTGCAGTCGCTGCGCCAATTCTTCGGGCGGGCAGATTTTGCGTTCGAAATCGGGGAGGGACCAGTCAGACATAATCGGGATTCCGTCAGGGATAAACAGACAGGCGGTATGATACCGAAGCGGGCGGAAAAGGTAAATTTGAGGGGGAGGGTAAGGGGTCGTCTGAAAAGGCGGAATTCGACAAAATTGCCACTTTGGCGTTGTCCCTGTATGCGGCGGTTTGTTCGGCATCACGTCATGCAACCATGAACGATGAGCTTGGAAATGGAAAAAGCCGGAATCTACGGGAAGCAGAATCCGGCTTGTCTAGGTCGTCTGAAAATGGCTAGGACATCCCCAAGGTTGGAAGGCGGTTCAACCCGGTTTCAGGTTTTCAGACGACCTTTTGTTCAGACAGTCAAACGATGGGTTTAATCGTCGTCGTAATCGTAGTAATCATCGTCCCAGTCGCGGTAGTGTTTGCGGTGGTGATGTTTATGTTTGTGTTTTTTGTAGTACGTATCGCGGTAGTACGGATCGCCGTAGCCGTAACCGTCGTAGCCGTAGTAGCGGGATTCGCGGTAACGGCGGTCGCGCAAGGCGATATCGTTGTCTTTTTGATTCATTTTTTTATTGTGGTAGGCGTAGGCGTTGCCTGCCAAACCGCCCGCCACTGCGCCGATGATTGCGCTTTGTCCGTCGTTGCCCAACAGGCCGCCCAAGGCTGCGCCTGCTGCCGCGCCGGCAAGGGTGGCTTTTTTCTGATTTGCCGTGCCTCGCGCTTCCGCGTGGATGGCGGGGAGGCTGAGGCTGGCGGCGAGCAATACCGCCATAAGTGGTTTCATGGTCATTGTTTCTTCCTTTCGTGAAACACGGCAGATGCCGGAGTTATAGTGGATTAAAATAAAAATGAGACAAGGCGGCAACGCCCGCCGTGTACGG
>JVVZ01000127.1:0-502 GCA_001062585.1 Neisseria meningitidis | reverse complement strand
ATTTTTTGTCATCAGACAGTTTCTTTTCCCGTCCTTATGACGGCGATCGTGAAAGATTTATCGTTACCGCCTCTCCGGAGGAAGCCAGATATCTGTTAGGTCGTGAATGGGATGAGTGGGAGGAAATTATAGATACTCAGCAATTCTCGGGTTTGGAGGATTTCGATTGGCACTACTTGATTGGTGCTAAATTAATTAATACCAACTGCTTGGGAGCCCTAGACAAGGACTTTCATGGTGCAGATAAAAAGCTCACGATAGAGGGTGTAGTAAACCTACTGGAGGAAACAATGCCTGACAATATGAGGATTTTATTGAATTGTTATGCCAATAACTATATACCCGAGATTTGGAAAGATATCTTATATGTTTACCAACATAACGGTCTCCCTTGCGGCTGGAAAGGAGATTATCCGGAAGGGAAAATGATTGTTTTTTCCAACGAATAAAGGATGAGAAAACTGTAATCCGTTTGAAATCTTAACTCATGTGTATGGGTGGG
>JVVZ01000126.1:0-17273 GCA_001062585.1 Neisseria meningitidis | reverse complement strand
TTTGAGCTAAGGCGAGGCAACGCCGTACTGGTTTAAAGTTAATCCACTATACAACAGGGGGCAAACATCGGGACGGCGTTGCCCGTTTTGCCGATTCCATCCGCGATATAACATTCAGACGACCCATCATGAACGACCACCAACTGCTCCGTTACAGCCGCCACATCCTTCTCGACGAAATCGGTATCGAAGGGCAGGAAAAAATCCTTGCCGCCCGCGTCCTCGTCGTCGGCTGCGGCGGGCTGGGTGCGGCAGCCCTCCCGTATCTTGCCGCTTCGGGCGTCGGCAAACTCATCATCGCCGACCACGACACCATAGACGATACCAACCTCCAACGCCAAACCGCCTTCACCGAAGCCGACATCGGACAAGCCAAAGCGCAAGTGATGGCAGGTCGTCTGAAAGCCGTCAACAGCGCGTGCAACATTACCGCCCTGACCGAAAAGCTGGACGAAGTCCGCCTGACCGAACTCATGCGCGCCGCCGACATCGTCCTCGACTGCACCGACAACTATCCCACCCGCCAAGCCATCAACCGCGCCGCCGTTGCCACCCGTACCCCGCTGGTTTCCGGCGCCGCCGTGCGTTTTGAAGGGCAAATCGCCGTGTACCGCCCTGATTTGCCCGACAGTCCTTGCTACGCCTGCCTGTTTGACGGCGACACCGCCGACGACGGCGCCTGCGCCCTGTTCGGCGTATTTTCTCCGTTGGTCGGCATCATCGGCGCCACCCAAGCCGCCGAAGCCCTCAAAATTCTCACCGGCGCAGGCGAACCGACACACGGCAAACTGACGACCTACAACACCCTCACCGCCAAATGGCAGACATTCCGCGTCCACAAAAATCCGGATTGCGGCGTATGCGGCAAACCGTACAAGGCGTAGTAGGAAGGTTCACTAAAAGTAATAAAAGATGCGGAAACGGTGTTTCAGACGACCTTTTCAAGAAGATTTAAGTCGTAGGAAAGGTCGGTTTTGCATCGATAAAACTGCACCACACGGCTTATTTCACATAAAATGTGATTGCCTGAATCACGAGCAATCTTGGGATGCGCTATGTACACAGAACCCCGGCAAACTGACCACCTGCAAATATCCTTCTCTCCTACTGATCAAGACAGACGCTATGCGGGAAAGCGGCTTTTGCGTTATATAGAGCCTGATTGGCGGCGCAAATATTGGTTTGGTTCGGCTGCGTTCCTGCTGATGTGGGGCATTCTATTCGTCTTTGCTTGTTGGTTGTTTAACGGCATCAACAACACCTATGTTCAAAACTGCTATCTGTTTGCCGATTCGCAAACTGACAGTTTGGAGTACTGTCTGTATAAAGCCAGAGACGACAGCAGCTCCCTATGGATAATGGCGGGTCTCATCTACGCCACCTCCATGGTGATGTATTTTGATCAGCGTTGGACATATCGCAGCTTTGCCCGCAGAGCTGCCCATCCTCTGGAAGGGCGGCGTTTCTCCCTTAGCCTTTCAGCCGAAGGCTTGACACAGGAGGAAGCAGGGCGCAACAGGCATTTTCATCATTGGGCAGGCGTGGAACGTATCATCGAAGACCAAGCATTCCTGCTGTTTTATATCGACCGTAACATCGCCTATTTTATTCCGATTGCCGCTTTTGCAGAGGCGGGAATGGATGCCCACGCGTTTTATACCCGAGCGATGGAGTTGAAGGCTGCGGCAGAGGCGACAAATCCGGACGAAATAAAGGCTACCTGAAAACCTATTTTCGGTTTTCAGGTAGCTTTTGTTCTTCAAATACAGGGCTGATTTAGTCTTTCAACTTCGCCAACTGATTTTGAACTTTCGCCATTTTGTCTTCCAACTCCGCCAAATCGGCTTTGTCTTTTTCCACCAGATGCGCGGGGGCTTTTTCGGTGTAGCCGGGTTTGGAGAGTTTGGCGTTGAGTTTGTCCAAGGCTTTTTGCAGCTTCTCGGCTTCTTTGCTCAAGCGGGCGGTTTCGGCGGCTTTGTCGATTTCGACTTTCAGCATCAGGCGCGCGCCGTTGCAGACGGCGACAGGCGCGTCTTCGCTTTCGGGCAGGGCGGCGACTTGCTGTGCTTCGGTCAGGCGGGTCATCATCGGCAGGTATTTGAGGTAGTCCGCCAAGTCGTCCGCGCTTTCGACAAACAGCGGGGCTTTCACGTTGGGCTGGATGCCCATTTCGCCGCGCAGGTTGCGGACGGCGCCGATCAAATCCTGCAACACGGTCATTTGCTCGAAGGTCGTCTGAACGATTTGTTCGCGGTCGGCTTCGGGGAAGCGGGCGAGCATGATGCTGTCGGCGGTTTTGGCGTCGCACATGGGGGCGACGGTTTGCCACAGTTCTTCGGTGATGAAAGGGATAATCGGGTGCAGCAGGCGAAGGGCGGCTTCGAGTACGCGCAATAAGGTATGGCGTGTGGCGCGTTGGCGGCTGGCGCAGCCGGTTTGGAGCTGCACTTTGGCGAGTTCCAGATACCAGTCGCAATAATCGTTCCACACGAAGCTGTACAGGGTTTCCGCCGCCAAATCAAAGCGGTAGGTTTCGTAGGCTTGCGTAACCTGCTCGATGGTCTGATTCAGACGACCTATGATCCACATATCGGGGAAGGAGTAGCCGCGCGGTTCGGTGGCGGTTGCGCCATAGCCGCAGTCTTGGTTTTCGGTGTTCATCAAGACGAAGTTGGTGGCGTTCCAGATTTTGTTGCAGAAGTTGCGGTAGCCTTCGGCGCGTTTGAAGTCGAAGTTCACGCTGCGGCCGAGGCTGGCGTAGCTCGCCATGGTGAAGCGCAATGCGTCCGCGCCCATGCTCGGAATGCCTTCGGGGAAGAGTTTTTTGGTTGCTTCTTCCACTTTCGGCGCGGTTTCGGGTTTGCGCAGGCCGGTGGTACGTTTTACCAGCAGTTTTTCCAAGTCGATGCCGTCGATCAAATCCACAGGGTCGATGACGTTGCCTTCGGATTTGGACATTTTTTTGCCTTCGTGGTCGCGCACGATGCCGTGGATGTACACGTCTTTAAACGGTACTTTGCCGGTGAAGTGGGTGGTCATCATAATCATGCGCGCCACCCAGAAGAAGATGATTTCGTAGCCGGTTACCAAGACATTGGATGGCAGGAAGGCTTTGAGTTCGTCGGTTTCAGACGGCCAGCCTAGCGTGGAGAACGGCACGAGCGCGGAGGAGAACCATGTGTCCAATACGTCTTCTTCGCGGGTCAAGCCTGTTTTACCGGCTTGTTTTTCGGCTTCCGCCTGATTGCGGGCGACGTAAACATTGCCTGCTTCGTCGTACCATGCGGGGATTTGATGACCCCACCACAGTTGGCGCGAGATACACCAATCTTGGATGTTGTTCATCCATTGGTTGTAGGTGTTGACCCAGTTTTCGGGGATAAAGCGCACCGCGCCGCTGTCGACGGCTTTTTGGGCTTTTTCGGCGAGGCTCAAGCCTTTGAATTCGCTGTCAGGCTCGCCGCCGTTTGGCGTGGCGGACATGGCGACAAACCATTGGCTGGTCAGCATCGGCTCAATCACTGAGCCGGTTCGGTCGCCTTTTGGTGTCATCAGCGTATGCGCTTTGATTTCGACCAACAAGCCTTGTTCCTGCAAATCGGCAACCATTTGTTTGCGCGCGGCAAAGCGGTCTAAGCCTGCGTATTTTTCAGGCAGGGCAAAGCCTTGTTGCGCTTCGCCTTTGAAGTTGAACACTTCAGCGTTTGCCAGCACTTTGGCTTCCAAGTCGAACACATTAACCAAGCGCGTGTCGTGGCGTTTACCGACTTCGTAGTCGTTGAAGTCGTGTGCAGGCGTGATTTTCACGCAGCCTGTACCGAAGTCTTTTTCAACGTATTCGTCGGCAATCACGGGGATGGTACGGCCGGTCAGCGGCAGGATTAATTCTTTGCCGATCAAATGGGTATAACGTTCGTCTTCAGGATTGACGGCAACGGCAACGTCGCCCAGCAGCGTTTCAGGACGGGTGGTCGCGACGATAACGGCTTCGGCAGGATTGTCCGCCAGCGGATAGCGGATGTGCCACATAGAGCCTTGTTCTTCCACGCTTTCCACTTCCAAATCCGACACCGCTGTACCGAGCACTGGATCCCAGTTTACCAAGCGTTTGCCGCGATAAATCAAGCCCTGTTCATACAGGCGTACGAACACTTCGGTCACGGTTTCGGCGCGCACGTCGTCCATCGTGAAATACTCGCGCGTCCAGTCGGCAGAGCAACCCACGCGGCGCATCTGCTGCGTAATCGTACCGCCGGAAACTTCTTTCCATTCCCACACTTTTTCCAAGAATTTTTCGCGGCCCAAGTCATGACGGGACACATTTTGCGCGGCAAGCTGACGCTCGACCACGATTTGCGTGGCGATGCCCGCGTGGTCGGTGCCGGGAATCCAGGCAGTGTTGCAGCCTTTCATGCGGTAGTAGCGGGTCAGGCCGTCCATGATGGTTTGGTTGAAGGCATGGCCCATGTGCAGCGTGCCGGTTACGTTGGGCGGCGGCAATTGGATGGAAAAAGACGGTTTGGTCAAATCCATATCGGGCTGGAAATAACCTTGGGTTTCCCAGTTTTGATAGTGTTTGGATTCGATTTCGGCGGGATTGTATTTGTCTAACATGGTAAAAAATGCTGTCTGTAAAAGGGTTTGCGGGCAAACGTCTGTTTAAAAAATAATTGCGGATTATAGCGCAAAAAGGTCGTCTGAAACGGAATATCGTTTCAGACGACCTTTTTGAAACAAATCGAAACGGGCTTATTTGCCTTTGTCGGATTTGGCTTCTTTCTTCAGGGAAGCGTACAACTCAGGATCGCGGTTTTTCAGCAGGGAGGCAATTGCCAAGTCGTCGCGGTTTACTTTTGCCAAGTCAACGCGTTCGATGTGTACCAAGCGCAGCAGCTCGCGTACAGGTTTGGGCATATTGCGGCCGGATTCGTAACGTGAACCACCGGATTGGGTTACGCCGATACGGCTCCAAAAGTCCATTTGGTTCAAACCGAGTTTTTTGCGGATATCGCGGATGTTGTCAATTTTCTCAAACGACTTCATGAAAATTCCTTTTTCTTCTGTATTGTTTGTTGATAAGCAATTCTGCTTCTTCACATTGGGAAAGTGCAAATTAGTTTTCGGCAGCAAAGTTCCTTACAGGGGAAATCATTAATTGCGACATAGAAAACTATCTATACTGAATTGTTAGACAGTATATTCGAAAGAAGTTTTGTAGAATTCTTCATAAATTGGCTAAATATTTCCAAGTTAAATATTTTATAGAAGAAAAAACATTCAAAACAATAGGATAGTAATTGGGTATCGGTAATATTTTACACAAATAAACAGTCGTTTCGGGAATGTTGCGTTTGACATTATTTATTATGCATAATTGTTTTGCATGAAATTATGGAGAAAGTGCAGTGGAGATGGGCAGATTTGTCTATATCTCAGCCCGATGTTTAGATCTGGATTGGGTGGTCGGGAATGGTTTTGATAGGGGCAATTTAAAAAGGTCGTCTGAAAACGAGGTTTGTGGGTTTCGCCAACAACCTTGTTTATATTTCAGACGACCTTTTTGCTTTGAAAGCGGGATGGTTTGACAGATTAGGGTTTGCCGGTGGCGGGGCTGATGGTCAGGATTTCGTAGCCGGTTTCTGTCACTAAAACTTCATGTTCCCATTGGGCGGAGAGGGAGCGGTCTTTGGTCACGACCGTCCAGCCGTCGTTTAGGATGCGCAGGTGGCGTTTGCCTTGGTTGATCATCGGCTCGATGGTGAAAATCATGCCGGGCTTCAGGACGACGCCTTGTCCTTTCCGGCCGTAGTGCAGGACTTGCGGGGCTTCGTGGAAACCGCGTCCGATGCCGTGGCCGCAAAATTCTTGTACGACGGAGTAGCCTGCGTTTTCGGCAACTTGTTGGCAGGCGTAGCCGATGTCGCCCAAGGTTGCACCGGGTTTGACGGCGGCGATGCCCGCCATCATGGATTCGTGGGTAACGTCAATCAGGCGTTGGGCGATGGGGGAGACTTTGCCGACGGTAAACATGCGGCTGGAGTCGCCGTGGAAGCCGTCTTTTTTGATGGTCAGGTCGATGTTGATAATGTCGCCTTCTTTGAGCGGCTTGTCGTCGGGAATGCCGTGGCAGATGACGTGGTTGACGGAGGTGCAGCAGGATTTGGGGTAGGGCGGGTTGCCGTAGTGCAGGGGGGCGGGATAGCCGCCTTGGACGTTGACGTGGTAGTCGTAAACGAGTTTGTCGATTTCGTTGGTGGTTACGCCGGGTTTGACGAATTGTCCGATGTAGTCGAGGGCTTCGGCGACGAGCTTGCCCAGTTCGCGCATTTTCTCGATTTCTTCGGGGGTCTTGATGATGATTTCGTTCATGTTGTTTCCTTGATGGTTTCAGACGACCTTGTTGCGGCACAAAGGTCGTCTGAAAGGGAAGGGGATGAGTCGGCAGCTTGCTTTTGGAACACTGCAACGAGGCGGTCGGACGTTTCAGCTTTTTTGGATTCGGGGCTGATGCCTGAAGTTCAAATTAAAGTCGAATGCCAGTCCGCACTAGAATAGATTGTCAATGACTTCTTTGGATTTGGAAGGAGCCTTAGGTTTCGGCGTCGGCTTAGGTGCCGGCTTGGCTGCTTCGGGTTGGCGTTGTTCGGGTTTTGCCGCGGGTTTGGATTCGGTCGGCTGTTCCGGTGGCGTACGTCTGTTGCCTGCTGCGGCGGGTGTGCTGCGCGGCGTTTTTTCTTCGATATCGGGCGTTTCGGTTACAGCAGGTTTGGCGTTTGCTTTGTTATTGGCGGGTTTGTCTTCTGAGGCTTCGTCCTCAGTCGGGGCGGTGTTGCTGTTTTTGCCATTTGATTTGTTTTTGGGCGGGATGACGGGATTGCGGGAATCGGTTTTTTCGTCGTCGTCAAGTTCGGCTTTGGCGGCAGGCTTGGTTCTGTCCTCTTCGGGAGCGCCGATGGGGCGCCAGACTTCGACAGGGGTGTCTTTGGGAACGGGTTTGTTTTTAATGGCTTCGCGTTCTTGGGAGTCGTGGCTTTTGATGGTGCTGATGACGCCGATGACCAAGGCGGCAACGGCAATGATGCAGACGCCGAAAAAGGCTCCGATTAAATGTTTGGGTTTGAGTTGGAATGAGGATTTAGGGGTTTTGGACATGATAAATCGGTAAAAATGAAATCAATCGAGCAGATTGTATCGTAATAGGTCGTCTGAAACAAAATCAGGTTTCAGACGACCTGTCAGTCAAGGGGCAATCCTATGGCTGTTGGGTGTAGTTTTGATACAGGGTAACGACTTTTTGTACGCCCACGGTGGTGCTGACGCGTTGGGTAACTTTTTCTTGTTCTTCAGGCGTCAGGATACCCATCACATAGGTCACGTTGCCGTAGGTCACGATTTTGACGCGCGCCTGCGTGGTGGGCTTGAGGCCCAAAAGGGCGGTGCGGACTTTGGATGTGCCCCATGTGTCGTTGGTTACGTCGCCGAAGGTGCGTCCTTGGGGGGCGACGGTGATGTAGTTGTACACGCCTTCGGCGGCTTGTTCGGCACGGGCGATTTGTTCGACGAATTGTTTTTCGCCTTCAGTGGCGACTTGTCCGAGCAGCAGCAGGTGGCGGTTGTAGCCGACGACGTTGAGTTTGGGGGTGTAACCCTGCGCTTGGTTGTTTTGGCGCAGGTAGGAGCGGGCGGTGGTTTCGACGCGTACCGCCATTACGTTGTCGTCGGTTTGCGCGCCTGTGGTGCGGCGGTCGATGGCGGATTTGGTGCCGACTGCCGCGCCGCCGAGGAGTACGCCGACACAGCCGCTGAGTGTCAGGCTGAGGAGGAGGGCGGTCAGAACGGGTGCGGTATGACGTTTGATGTTCATATTTTTTCCTTGATGATGGGTTCGGCGGATATGTTTCAGACGACCTTTAAAAGAGGTCGTCTGAAAAAAAAGGCTTACATTCCTTCAAGCAACATGGAGTCGATGCAGTCGCACATGGCATGTATCAGCAGGATATGGTTTTCCTGAATGCGGGCGGTGCGCGGGTAGGGGACGTTGAGCAGTACGTCGGTATCTTTGAGCATGGCGGCGATTTTGCCGCCGTCGCGGCCGGTCATGGCGATGACGTGCATATCGCGTTCGTGTGCCGCTTTGATGGCTTCGATAACGTTGGTGGAGTTGCCGGAGGTGGAAATGCCGACCAAAACGTCGCCGGCACGTCCGAGCGCGCGCACTTGTTTGCTGAACACATGGTCAAAGCCGTAGTCGTTACCGATGGCGGTCAGCGCGGAAGTGTCCGTCGTCAGCGCGACGGCGGCAAGTTCCATGCGCTCTTTTTCAAAGCGTCCGGTCATTTCGGCGGCGAAGTGCTGCGCGTCGGCAGCCGAACCGCCGTTGCCGCAGGCTAAAATTTTGCCGTCGTTCATCAGGCATTGCAGCATCAATTCCGCTGCTTGAGCAGTCGGCTCGACCAATACTTTTTCGGCTTCCTGCTTGGCATGGATGCTTTCGGCGAAATGGGCGGCAACGCGCTCTTGTAATGTCGTCATATCGTCAACCTGTAATATTCTTTATCCATTCGGGCGGGCGGTTTCCTTCTATCAGCACCGCATCGATGCGGCACGCGCTATCCGTCATGCCGTTTTGTTGCAGATAATACTCCGCAGACCGTTTCAGTTTCAATAACTTAGACGGCGAAATACTGTATGCGGCACCGCCGAAACCCTGATTTTTGCGGTATTTTACTTCAACAAACAGAATCATGTTACCGTTTTTGACAATCAAATCGATTTCACCGTAAGCGCAGTGCCAGTTGCGCGCCACGAGTTTGCAGCCTTGCGAAAGAAGAAATGCCAGCGCGGCATCTTCGCCCGCCACCCCTTGTTTGTGGTTCAGACGCATGGAAGTTTACCCCGTATAATATCGTTATATTGTTTTCAGACGACCTGATAAAGCCATGTTTCAAAAACACCTTCAAAAAGCCGCCGACAGTATCGAAAAACGGACATTATACGTTGTCGCCACGCCCATCGGCAATTTGGCGGACATCACCCTGCGCGCGCTCGCCGTCCTGCAAAAAGCCGACATCATCTGCGCCGAAGATACGCGCGTTACCGCACAGCTTCTGAGCGCATACGGCATA
Organism: Neisseria meningitidis; assembly: GCA_001062585.1. Classification (GTDB taxonomy): domain Bacteria; phylum Pseudomonadota; class Gammaproteobacteria; order Burkholderiales; family Neisseriaceae; genus Neisseria; species Neisseria meningitidis_D. The sequence goes on along the minus strand of JVVZ01000126.1, from coordinate 8,148 downwards.
CAGGGCAAACTCGTCAGCGTGCGCGAGCATAACGAACAGCAAATGGCGGACAAAATCATCAACCATCTTTCAGACGACCTCACTGTCGCACAAGTCTCCGACGCAGGTACGCCCGCCGTCTGCGATCCCGGTGCGAAACTCGCCCGCCGCGTACGCGAGGCTGGGTTCAAAGTCGTCCCCGTTGTTGGCGCGAGCGCGGTCATGGGTGCATTGAGCGTCGCAGGCGTTACCGAACCCAATTTCTACTTCAACGGTTTTTTGCCGCCGAAATCCGGCGAACGGCAGAAGCTGCTTGCCAAATGGGCGCAGGCTGATTTCCCCGTCGTGATGTTTGAAACCCCGCACCGCATCGAAGCCACCCTTGCCGACATGGCGGCTCTCTTCCCTGAACGCAGCCTGACCCTGGCCCGAGAAATCACCAAAACCTTCGAAACCTTCCTTAGCGGCACGGTTACTGAAATTCAGACGACCCTGAAAAACGACGGCAATCAGGTGCGCGGCGAAATGGTGCTCATCCTCCATCCTGCGCCCCGTGAAAAACACGGTACCTTGCCCGATACCGCCCAAAACGTTATGAAAATCCTCGCCGCCGAGCTGCCCACCAAGCAGGCCGCCGAACTTGCCGCCAAAATTACCGGCGAAGGCAAAAAAGCCTTGTATGATTTGGCATTGGAGTGGAAACGGGTTTCAGACGACGTTTGAAGGTGGGGGTCGTCTGAAAAAAGAGGGAAGGGCGGTTGTTGAATGATGATGGTATTAACGTGGGTTATGTCCTGAATCACAGAATATTCTGCGAAAAGAAAATCTGCCAAAGACTTGCCTGATTTATATCGTTTTATTTTAAACGAAATAAAACAGAAACCCTTATAAAGCCTGATGTCGAAGGTCGTCTGAAACGTTCAGATGACCTGCTTTTAGAATCAAGATGAAAATATTGAAAATTCTGCAATCTAATGTCTGTAATTGTATGTAATGCGTGATATAATGCGAACTCTTTGCCTTGCGTTAAGGCAAAGTTGGATATGAACTCACAAAGATTAACATATTGCTTGACGTTCATAGGCTTCTTGATTATATTTAGCCTCGCATTACTATCGGGATTTCCCGTTTTTATGAAGCAGATTCTCATCTTACAAATTCTGGTTTTGGTAGCGGTTGCGCTGATTAGCGCCGCATTTTCAGGTTTGGCAGGATTTTGGTCTGCTGTCGCAGGCGGGTTTTCCTATCTTATTCCCTCCGCTTTCGCAGTTTTACTTTTAAAACTTTCCAAGTGTAACCCTTTGTATCATGGTAAAGCGTTCATTATTGGGGAAGTTTTAAAAGTAGTGCTGTCGCTGGTGATGATGCTTGCCGTATTCGCAGTTTGGCATCAGTCTTTGATATTCTTTCCGTTCTTGTTCGGATTGCTCGGTGTCAGCCATTTGGTTTTTTTAGTATTGTTGAGAGTGAAGCATTATGGCAGGTGACAAAATTACTGCTACTGATTACATCACGCACCACTTGCAAAGTTTGACCAGCCTTTCCGATGTCGCTAAAGGACAAGGCTTGGATAATATTGCTGATTTTTCTTTTATTAATATTGATGCAATATTTTTCTCTGTATTGTTGGGTGTAATCGGAAGTTTCCTACTTTTGCGTGGGGCTAGGAAGGCGACGGCGGGTGTGCCCGGACGTTTTCAGGCTGCCGTCGAGATTTTGTTTGAGTTTGTGGATGATATGTGTAAAAGCATTATTCACAATGAGCAATCTCGAAAAGCCATTGCTCCGTTAGGCTTGACGCTGTTTGTATGGATTTTCCTGATGAATGCCATGGATATGCTGCCGGTCGATTTGTTCCCGTGGCTGTGGCAAAACATTACCGGTGACCATCATGCATTGTTGCGTATTGTACCGACCGCAGATTTGAATACCACATTAGCGTTGGCTATCGGCGTCTTGGTGATTTGTATTTATTACAATATCAAAATCAAAGGTGTCCGTGGTTGGATTCATGAGTTGTTCAGCGCTCCGTTCGGTGCCAAACTTGCCCCAGCCAACTTCCTTTTGAATCTGGTCGAATTCCTTTCTAAAACAGTTTCTCACGGTATGCGGTTGTTCGGTAACATGTATGCCGGCGAGCTGGTGTTTCTTCTGATTGCTTTGCTGGGTGGCGCTTGGGCGACATCTGGAAGCGTTGAAGTGTTGGATCCGATTCTGTTTGGTTTCCACATCCTTGCCGGATTGGCATGGGCGATTTTCCATATTTTGGTGATTACCCTGCAGGCATTTATCTTTATGGCCTTGGCGTTTGTCTATATCGGACAAGCTCATGATGCACATTAATTTATTAGGTAGTTAATTTATTAGGTAGTTTTTCATTAACTTTCTTTGTTTTCTCAAGGAGTAAAAAATGGGTTTGGTAGCAATTGCATGTGGTTTGATCGTAGCATTGGGTGCATTGGGTGCCTCTATCGGTATCGCAATGGTCGGTTCCAAATATTTGGAGTCTTCTGCTCGTCAACCTGAATTGATTGGTCCGCTGCAAACTAAATTGTTCCTGATTGCTGGTCTGATTGATGCCGCATTCCTGATTGGTGTGGCTATTGCACTGTTGTTCGCCTTCGTTAAACCATTTGGTGCATAATCAAACGGCGTGATCCGTCTAGGTACAGACTTCGGTCTGTTTGATTAACACTAGTACGAAGGTTAACTAACGTGAATATTAATGCAACCTTATTCGCTCAAATCATCGTCTTTTTCGGTTTGGTTTGGTTTACCATGAAATTCGTGTGGCCGCCGATCGCAAAAGCATTGGATGAGCGTGCCGCAAAAATTGCCGAAGGCTTGGCTGCTGCCGAGCGCGGTAAGAGCGATTTTGAACAGGCAGAGAAGAAAGTTGCAGAACTCTTGGCTGAAGGGCGTAACCAAGTTTCCGAAATGGTAGCAAACGCCGAAAAACGTGCCGCCAAAATCGTAGAAGAAGCGAAAGAGCAAGCTACTGTCGAGGCAGTGCGGATTACAGCACAAGCTAAAGCTGATGCCCAGCAAGAAATGAATCGTGCACGCGAAGTTTTGCGTGAACAAGTTGCTGCGTTGGCGGTTAAAGGTGCAGAGTCTATTTTGCGCAGTGAAGTGGATACTTCAAAACATGCGCAGCTGCTCAGTGCTTTAAAACAGGAGCTGTAATCTTATGGCTGAGTTCGCAACGATTGCCAGGCCTTATGCGAAAGCATTGTTTAATCTGGCGCAGGAAAAAAACCAAATTGAGTCTTGGTTGGGCGGACTGGAAGAATTAGCCGCGGTTGTTCAAAATCAGAAAGTAATTTCTTTTCTTGAGCAACCTGAAATCAATACTTCTGAAAAGGTAAATGTACTTGCCGAACTCGTTGAATTAAAAAGTGATGAATTGAAGAATTTCATTACTGTTCTGGCAGAGCAAAAACGTTTGCCTGTATTACCTGAAGTCTATGCTCAATATCAAGCTTTAACCTTGTCATTCAATCATACTAAGTCCGCTGTGATTTACAGTGCTTATCCATTGACTGAAGATCAATTGGCTGAGTTGGCTGAAATATTGAAAAAACGCTTTGACAGTAAGTTGCAGATTACAACTGAAGTCGCGCCTGAATTAATTGGCGGTGTCAAAGTTGAAGTGGGTGACCAGGTCTTGGATTTGTCGGTGCGGGGTAAATTGAATGCCCTGTATGCGACTATGACAAATTAGGAGAGTTTTCATGCAGCTTAATCCTGCTGAAATTAGCGATTTGATTAAAGCTAAAATTGAAAATCTGTCTGGAAATACAGAAGTACGTACCCGTGGTACGGTTATTTCTGTAACAGACGGTATTGTTCGTATTCATGGCTTGTCAGACGCAATGCAAGGTGAGATGCTCGAATTCCCGGGTAACACTTTCGGTTTGGCGATGAACTTGGAGCGCGACTCCGTCGGCGCCGTAGTGTTGGGTGAATACGAACATATTAAAGAAGGCGACACAGTTACTTGTACCGGTCGTATTTTGGAAGTACCTGTCGGCCGTGAGTTGGTTGGTCGCGTTGTAGATGCGCTGGGTCGCCCGATTGATGGCAAAGGCCCGATCAACACATCTTCCACAGCGCCAATCGAAAAAATTGCACCGGGTGTAATTGCCCGTAAATCAGTTGACCAGCCTATGCAAACTGGTCTGAAGGCCATTGACTCAATGGTTCCGATTGGTCGCGGTCAACGTGAGCTGATCATTGGTGACCGTCAAACAGGTAAAACAGCCGTAGCATTGGATGCTATTGTCAACCAAAAAGGTACGGGCGTTATCTGTATTTATGTTGCAATCGGTCAAAAAGCATCTTCTATTGCCAACGTAGTACGCAAATTGGAAGAGCATGGCGCAATGGAGCACACTATTGTGGTTGCGGCGACTGCTTCTGAAGCTGCGGCTTTGCAATATATCGCACCTTATGCAGGTTGTACGATGGGCGAGTTTTTCCGCGACCGCGGTGAAGACGCATTGATTGTATATGATGACTTGTCCAAACAGGCTGTTGCTTACCGTCAAATTTCCCTGTTGCTGCGCCGTCCTCCCGGTCGTGAAGCATATCCTGGCGACGTTTTCTATCTGCACTCCCGTTTGTTGGAGCGCGCTGCCCGTGTAAATGAGCACGAAGTTGAAAAACTGACCAATGGCGAAGTGAAGGGCAAAACAGGCTCTCTGACTGCATTGCCGATTATTGAAACGCAAGCCGGTGACGTCTCTGCATTCGTACCGACAAACGTAATTTCGATTACCGACGGTCAGATTTTCTTGGAAACCGACTTGTTTAACGCCGGTATCCGTCCTGCGATTAATGCCGGTATTTCGGTATCGCGCGTAGGTGGTGCTGCGCAAACCAAAGTAATTAAAAAACTGGGTGGCGGTATCCGTTTGGCACTTGCCCAATATCGTGAGTTGGCAGCCTTCTCGCAATTTGCTTCCGATTTGGATGAAGCTACACGCAAACAGCTGCAACACGGTGAAGTGGTTACTGAATTGATGAAGCAAAAACAATTCAGCACTTTGGATACAGCCGAAATGGCTTTGACCTTGTGGGCCATTAATAATGGTTCTTACGAAGATGTACCGGTATCCAAGGCATTGGCTTTCGAAGCGGAATTTTTGAGCTTTGTACGCACTCAGCATCCTGGTGTTTTAGAAGCAATCAACGCATCAGGTGCGATGTCCGATGAAAGCGAAAAAGCATTGACCGAAGCCATGAATTCTTTCAAATCTTCTTATGCGTACCAAGCCTAAGAGCTGAAATGAAAGGAGTCTGAAATGGCAGTCGGAAAAGAGATTCTCACCAAAATCCGTAGTGTTCAAAATACCCAAAAGATCACTAAAGCGATGCAGATGGTGTCAACCTCTAAAATGCGGAAGACTCAGGAACGGATGCGCTTGGCGCGTCCGTATGCCGAAAAAGTACGGACAGTTATGAGTCATTTGGCGCGAACCCATGAAGATCACGGTATTAAATTATTGGCGCCTCATCGTGAAACACGTCGGGTAGGTTTCATTTTAATCACCTCTGATAAAGGTCTTTGCGGTGGTTTGAACGCGAATGTTTTGAAGAAATTCTTAGCGCAAGTCCAAGAATACCAAGAACAAGGCATTGAAGTTGATGTCGTCTGTTTAGGTAGTAAAGGTTTGGCAGCTTGTCAAAACATCGGTTTGAACGTTATTGCCAGTGCGATTAATTTGGGTGATACCCCAAAAATGGAATTGCTGCTTGGTCCATTGACTGAAATCTTCCAACGTTACGAGAAGCATGAGTTAGATAAAATACATCTGGTATATTCGTGTTTTGTGAATACCATGCGTCAAGAACCACGATTGGAGGTTCTGCTGCCTATCGGCGAAAATGTGATAGAAGACGAGGAGAGTTATTCTTCATTCAGTTGGGAATACCGTTATGAGCCAAGTCCTGTCGCTGTGTTGGAATATCTGGTTCGCCGCTATTTAGAGTCTGTGGTTTACCAAGCATTGAGTGACAATATGGCATCTGAGCAAGCTGCGCGTATGGTGGCAATGAAAGCGGCCACCGACAATGCAGGCAATGCCATTAAAGAGTTGCGTTTGGTATATAACAAATCGCGTCAAGCTGCGATTACCACGGAATTGTCAGAAATTGTAGCAGGTGCGGCGGCAGTTTGATGTCGTCTGAAACCTGAACAGGAAATTAGGATACGATAATGAGCCAAGGCAAAATCGTACAAATTATTGGTGCGGTAGTTGACGTGGAGTTCCCGCGTGATGCCATTCCGCGTGTTTACGACGCCCTGAAATTGGATGCAAACGGCCTGACTTTGGAAGTGCAACAGCTTCTGGGTGACGGCGTAGTCCGTACTATTGCAATGGGTAGTTCGGATGGTTTAAAACGCGGCATGACTGTAAGCAATACAGGTGCGCCAATTACAGTGCCGGTAGGTAAAGGCACTTTGGGACGTATTGTTGATGTATTGGGTACGCCTGTTGATGAAGCAGGTCCGATTGATACCGACAAACACCGTGCCATCCATCAGACAGCTCCGAAATTTGATGAACTGTCTGCGACTACTGAGCTGTTGGAAACCGGCATTAAAGTAATTGACTTGCTGTGTCCGTTTGCCAAAGGTGGTAAAGTAGGTCTGTTCGGTGGTGCCGGTGTGGGCAAAACCGTCAACATGATGGAATTGATTAACAACATCGCCAAAGCACATAGTGGTTTGTCCGTGTTCGCAGGTGTGGGTGAGCGTACCCGCGAAGGTAATGACTTCTACCACGAGATGAAAGATTCCAACGTATTGGACAAAGTAGCGATGGTTTACGGTCAGATGAACGAACCTCCGGGCAACCGTCTGCGTGTAGCCTTGACCGGTTTGACGATGGCCGAATACTTCCGTGATGAAAAAGACGAAAGCGGCAAAGGTCGCGACGTATTGTTCTTCGTGGACAACATTTATCGTTACACTTTGGCCGGTACCGAAGTATCCGCATTGTTGGGCCGTATGCCTTCAGCAGTAGGTTACCAACCGACATTGGCTGAAGAAATGGGTCGTTTGCAAGAGCGTATTACCTCTACCCAAACAGGCTCCATTACTTCTATTCAAGCCGTATATGTACCTGCGGATGACTTGACTGACCCGTCTCCTGCAACGACATTTGCCCACTTGGACGCTACTGTCGTATTGAGCCGTGATATTGCCTCTTTGGGTATTTACCCCGCAGTTGACCCGCTCGATTCCACTTCACGTCAACTGGATCCGATGGTATTGGGTCAAGAGCACTATGACGTAGCCCGCGGCGTACAATCTACCCTGCAAAAATACAAAGAATTGCGCGATATTATTGCCATTCTGGGTATGGACGAATTGTCAGACGAAGATAAACTGACCGTGATGCGTGCGCGTAAGATCCAACGCTTCCTGTCGCAACCGTTCCACGTTGCCGAAGTATTTACCGGCTCTCCCGGCAAATATGTATCGCTGCGTGACACTATTGCCGGCTTTAAAGCTATCTTGAACGGTGAATACGACCATCTGCCTGAGCAAGCTTTCTACATGGTAGGCGGTATCGAAGAAGCGGTCGAGAAAGCGAAAACCTTAAACTAAGGAGGTCGGCATGAGCATTATGCGAGTTGAAGTGGTAAGTAGCGAGCAGAACATCTATTCAGGCGAAGCCAGTTTTGTAGTGGTTCCGACTGTTCAAGGTGAGCTCGGTATTTATCCGCGACACGAGCCGATTATGAGTTTGGTACGTCCCGGTGCATTGCGTTTGACCGTGCCGGGCGAAACCGAAGAAGTGCTTGTTGCCGTTTCCGGCGGAGTGCTGGAAGTGCAGCCCAACCAACTTACTGTGTTGGCGGATGTTGCCGTACGCAGTTCCGAGATGGATCGGGAGCGCGCGGAAGCTGCCAAGAAAGCGGCGGAAACCGGCATTTCTCAAGCCAAAGACGATAAATCGCTGGCTGAAGCACACAAAGCCTTGGCCGCAGCGATTGCCCAGCTCAAAACCTTGGATTATCTTCGTTCGCACAAAAACAAATAAGCAGATTTGCTTTACAAAAAGCACGGTTGATTACCGTGCTTTTTATTTTTTGGATTGACTGGAAAATATAGTGGATTAAAATTGCAATGATACGGCGTTGCCAACGCCCTTATGT